>JAHFOZ010000211.1 GCA_023261405.1 Planctomycetota bacterium | reverse complement strand
CGCTCCCCAGTCCGTAGAGGAGCACGCCCAGCCCCAGCACGCTCATCTCGAACGGCGTCACGGGGCCCCCAGCGCCGCGCGGACGAGGCCCTTGAGCCGCCGCGTCCGGCCCACCGAGGGCGGGAGCGTGCGGAGCAGGCGCCGGCGCTCCCGTCCGATCCTCCGGGCCAGGGGGCCCAGCGACGCCGGGAAGAAACGCTCGAGGCGCAGTCGCATGGCGCGGGCGAGGGCCGGGCTCGCCCCGCCCGTGGAAATGGCCACCGTGACCGGCCCGCGGCGGAAGACCGCGGGCACGATGAAGCTGCAGAGGGCCGGCACGTCCACCACGTTCACCGGGATCCCGCGTCGTCCGCAGGACGCGCCGCAGGTCGAGCAGGTCGAATCCGGCATGGAGCCGCGGGCTGAGCACCGTCGTGCGGGCGCCCGCCTTCAGCAGGCCGCGCGCCTTGCGGAGCGCGACGGGGCCGCCGCCCACGACGAGGCAGGGCCGCCCGCGGAGGTCGAAATGTACCGGGAAGTACATGGAATCTCGATTATATCGGAACCCTTCCCGCATTTGCTATGATCCCCGCGTGGCGGATACGCGGATCGTGAAAGTCGATCCGGAGACGTTCGACCCGGCGGCCCTCGATCCCGCGGTCGAGGCGCTCCGGGGCGGGGGCCTCGTGGGGCTGCCCACTGAGACGGTGTACGGGATCGCCGTGGACCTGGGCCGGCCGGAGTCGGTCCGTCGGCTGCTGGAGCTGCGCGGCAGCCCGGCGGACAAGAGGATTACGGTGCATATCGGCGACCGGGACGAACTGCGGAAGGTCGTGGCGGGGCCGCTGCCTCCGTCGGCGCGCCGCCTGATCCAGAAGTTCTGGCCCGGGCCGCTCACGATCGTCTTCCCCACGGCCGACGGGGCCGGGGTGGGCGTGAGGTATCCGAACCATCGGGTCGCGGGCGAGATCCTCCGCCGGGCGGGCGTGCGCGCCGGGGTGCCCTCCGCGAACCGCGCGGGGGAGCCGGCGGCCGTCACGGGGGAGGACGTGAGGCGCGGACTGGGAGGCGCGCTGGACGTGATCGTGGACGCGGGCCCCACGCGGCACCGCGGGCCGTCCACCGTTGCGCGCGTGGCGGGGAGCCGGGTCGAGGTCCTCCGTGAGGGGCCGATCCCGCGGGCGATGGTCGATGAGGCGAATGTCGTGACGGTGCTGTTCGTGTGCACCGGGAACACCTGCCGGAGCCCGATGGCGGAGGCGCTCCTCCGGCGCCTCCTGGCGGACCGGCTCAAGGCGAAGCCGGAAGACCTGGAGTCGCGGGGCTTCCGGGTCCTCTCCGCGGGGACGGCGGCAGGGCAGGGCGGGGCGGCCACGGAAGAGGCGGAGCGCGCGGTGCGGGACTACGGCGCGGATCTCGCCGGCCACTCCTCGCGTCCGGTGAGTCCGGGGATGGTGGAGGATGCCGACCGGGTCTTCGTGATGACCGGGAGGCATCGCCGCGTGCTCGTGGAATGGGTGCCGGAGCACGAGGGGAAGATCCAGCTCCTCGACCCCGGGGGGCAGGATGTCGAGGACCCGGTGGGCGGGTCCCTCGAGGTCTACCGGGCGAGCGCCCGGAAGATCAGCGGGTTGCTGCAGGATCGGCTGAAGGAGATTGCACCATGAAGCTGAGCATCGGTTCCGACCATGCGGGATTCGCCGTGAAGGAGCGCTTGAAAAAGGCGCTGCAGGAACAGGGCCACCAGGTGGCCGACCTGGGCTCCACGAACGAGGAGCCCTGCGACTACCCCGACTACGCCGAGAAGGTCGCCCGGGACGTGGCGAAGGGTACGGCGGAGCGCGGGGTCCTCATCTGCGGCACGGGCATCGGGATGTCGATCGCCGCGAACCGGATCTCGGGCGTGCTGGCCGCCTGCGTCCACGACCGCGTGACGGCGGAGATGTCGCGCCGCCACAACAACGCGAACGTCTTCTGCGCGGGCGCGAGGATCGTGCCCGCGGGCGAGATCGAGGCCAACCTCAAGGTCTGGCTCGAGACCCCGTTCGAGGGAGGGAGGCATTCCCGCCGCGTGGAGAAGATCGTCAAGCTCGACAAGAAGGGGTAGGCCGTGCGGGGCCGGACCGGAGGCCGTCCTTCAGGAGCATGTCCCGGAGCCGGGCGGCCAGGTCCCGGTACATGGGGGCCTTCAGGGCGCTGAGGGGCTCTCTCTCCCGGCGCCGTTCGTGGGAGTCCTGGAGTTCGAGGACGCGGCGGTAGAGGTCGAGCAGCCGGCGGATGCGCAGGTGCGTGAAGGCCAGCACGGAAAGATACGCGAAGGCTGCGGCGGCCCCCAGGATGAGGGGCGCCCACGCCGCCTTGAGGAACGCCACCGGATCTGCCACCCCAGCGACCGCCTTTCCCTGATATCCCTGTATCTTGTTCGGCCGGAGTGCCCTTCGGGCTTCACTTCCAGCCGGCCAGGACGTGGAGCTGGGGGAGGACGAGGACCTCGCGGCCGCAGGCGGCGCGGAGCCGCGCGAGGGTCGCCCCGTCGGGCGGGACGGTGGCGGGGTTCACCGGCGTGGCGATCTGCAGGACGAGCGGCATCTCCGGGGGAACGATACGGGCGGCCTGCGCCACCTCGTCCTCCCGGGAATCCTGCATCACCACCACCTTGACGAAGGCCTCCCGCCCTCGCGCGAGCTCGAGGCAGTTCCGGGTGTCCTCCCAGTCCATCCTCACCCCGCCGCACGAGGGCAGCTTGATGTCGAACGCGAACACGTCGATCGCGTCGGCGCAGCGCGCGAGGCGGTCGGCGAGCGTGCCGCTCGTGTCCAGGTAGGTCCGCATCCCCAGCGTGCGGCACTCCAGCGCCAGCGCGCGCACGAAGTCCGGCTGGAGGACCGGCTCGCCGCCGGTGAAGCTCACGGAGGGATGCGGCCCGAACGAGCGGACGGCCTCGAGCGCGTCGGCGACCGTGACGGGGTTCGGCCTCGACTCGCCGCGGACCGTCCAGGAGGCGCTCGTCTCCCACGATCCGGGCGTGTCGCAGTAGGTGCAGCGGAGATGGCATCCCGAGAGGCGCACGAAGACCTGCTTGAGGCCCGCGTACGGGCCTTCGCCCTGGTACGAGGAGAAGACCTCGAGGAGGCGTCCGGGCTCAGACATCGAGGGCTCTCAGGCTGCGGAGGCAGGATTCGCAGGTCCCGCACCAGCGGCGGCCGCCCTCGTAGCAGGGCCACACGAGGTGGAGCGGCGCCCCGAGGCGCCGGCCCAGCCGGACGATGCCCCGCTTGTCGAGGCGGCCGGTGAAGCTGACGACCCGCACGCCGTTGGCCGTGGAGTAGGAGAGGGCGCGGCTCACGGCCCGCATGTAGGCCCCGGAGTTGTCCGGGAACGTGGCGGCTTCCTCGCGGTTGAAGCCGGTGACGAGCCTCGCGGCACCGAGGGACTCGGCGTGCGCCGCGGAGACCTCGATGAAGACGCCGTTCCGGTTCGGGACCCAGACCGCCTTCGCGGAGCGCGTGGACATCTCGTTCCGGGGCAGCGCGGCCCGGCGGTTCACGAGGGCCGTGTCCGTGATCCGGGAGAGCCAGGGGAGGGAGATCACGCGATGGGGGATGCGGTAGAGGCGGGCGATCTTCCTCGAGGCGTCGCACTCCCGCATCGCGGCCCGCTGACCGTAGTCGAAGGTCAGGGCGAGGACGACGTCCATCTCCTCGCGCGCCGCGGCGAGGGAGACAGTGGAGTCGAGCCCGCCGGAAAGGATTGCCACGGCTTTCACGGCGGGGGATTATACCCGCGATGCGCTGCTTCGTCGCGGTCAATGTCTCGGATCCGGTGCGGAGGCTCCTCGGGCCGGTCCTGGCCGAACTCCGGAAGTCGGACGCGGACGTTCGCTGGGAGCCGGAGGAGAACCTGCACGTGACGCTGAAGTTCCTCGGGGAGATCGGGGCGGGGCCGGCGGAGAAATTGCGCGGCCTCCTGGCGGTCGAGGCGTCCCGCCGGCCGGGCTTTCCGCTGGAGTTCACGGGGCTCGGCAGCTTCCCCGAGGGCGGGGAGCCCCGCGTGCTCTGGGTCGGATGCCGGGGGGACGCGGGGAAGCTGTGCGGCCTTGCGGCGGCGATCGAGAGTGCCGCGGAGCAGGTGGGGGTGCCGCGGGAGGCCCGGTCGTTCTCTCCCCACCTCACGATCGGTCGCGTGAAATCGTCGCGCAACCTGGAGCCCCTCCGGCAGGCGCTTGCCGGCCGGAAAGAGGTCCTGCTGGGGAGTCAGGAGGTGGGGTCGTTCGACCTGGTGGAGTCCACGCTGACGCCGCGGGGATCGGTCTACCGGACCGCGGGGACCTTCGCGCTCTCTACGAGTGGATGAAGGCGGCGGGCTGCTTCAGGCTCGTCTTGAAGAAGTTCTCGAGGCCGATCCGGCAGTCCCTGGTGGCGAAGACCTCGCCGAAGCACTGGGACTCGAATTCCAGCGCCTTGTCCATCGGGAGCGTGGCGCCCAGAAGGATCGCCTTCCGGAGGATCTCGTCCACCTTCCGGGAGAGGCTCCCCAGGTCGACCTCCGGGAGGGTGGCGGGGACGTGCGGCTCGGGGAGCGGCTGGGGCTGGAGGACGCGGGCGAACTCGACGGCGTGGCCGACCACGTCCTCCTCCACCTCCTGGAGGATGAGGCCGAGACGGAGGGCCTCCTCCCCCGAGAGGCTTCCGCCCGTGCGGAGGAGGCGCCAGGCCGCGGCGAAATCGATGAGGCGCGGGAGCCGCTGCGAGCCGCCGGCGCCGGGGATGATGCCGAGCTTCACCTCGGGCTGGCCGAAGAGGGTCGCCACGCCTTTCCGCGCGACCCGTGCGGTGCAGGCGTAGGCCAGCTCGCTCCCCCCGCCGAGCGAGAGGCCGTTGAGGGCGGCGATGACGGGCTTGCCGAGCCGCTCGATGTGCAGCATGACGCGGTTGCTCTCGGCCGAACGATGGACGGCCTCCTGGGGCGAGGCGATCGACGTGAGCATCGAGAGGTCGGCGCCCGAGGCGAAGGCCTTGCTCCCGAACCCGGTGATGACCACGCCACGGATCTTCGGGTCGTCTTTCGCAACGGCGAGCTGCGAGTCGAGCTGCCGGTAGACCTCCAGGTTGAGGGCGTTGAGCGTCCGGGGGCGCTTGAGCGTGAGCACCGCCACGTCGCCGTGGTCCTCGCGGATGACGACGGGGATCCTCCACGGGCCGAAGTCGCGCGGGACCTTGAAGCCCGGGTTCTGCTCGGCGTAGGACCAGACGAGGTCCCGGACCTTGCGAGGGCCCAGCTCGTTCATGAGCGTGAAGGGCGCCTTCATGACGAGGCCGAGCTCCACGGCCATGTCCAGGTCTCCGAGGTTGGAGATGCCGCTCTCGAGGACCTCGCAGGACAGGCCGAACCAGGCGCCGAGGAGCTCGCGGGAGACGGTGTCGAACATCGCACCGCTGTAGCTCAGGGTCTCGCCCTTGTCGCTGGCGGCCCAGCGTTTCCCGGTGGCGACGTGCTTGTCGAGGGAGGCGGGGGAGCGGAACCAGGGCATGATCGCGTCGTGGTAGCGGGCGAGCCCGGCCTGCGTGAGCGGGTTCCCGCCGGTGAGGTTCATCGCGGTGAACGGGCCCACCCCCAGGCCCAGCGCGCGGCAGGCGATGGCGTCGATGATCTTGGGCGGCAGGCCGCGTTCGGCGATGAGGGCGGCCGCCAGGAAGAGCCCCTCGAAGATCGGGTCGATGGCGTACCCGTAGCGTTCCTTCACGCGGATGGGGACCTTGCCGAGGGCCTCGTAGAACTTCAAGCACCAGTCGGTGACCGTGGTCTTCGGCCCGGGCACCACCTCGACGAGGGGGTTGCGTTCGGCGGGGAAGAAGAAGTGGTGCACGAGGGCGCGCTCGGGGCGGCGGGCCTTCTCGAAGATGAGCCCGGGCTCCAGGTGCGAGGAGTTGGAGGCCAGGATCGCGTGGGCGGGGACGAGTCGCTCGAGCTCCTCGAAGATCGCCCGCTTCACCTCCAGCTGCTCGGTGGCGGCCTCGATCACGAAGGTCGCCCCCAGGAGCATGGACTTGTCGAGGGTGAAGGCGATGTTCCGGCCGATGACCTCCGCCTCGGCGGGGGAGAAGACGCCGGCCTCGACGCCCTTCTCGAGCTTCTTCGCCGTGCGTTCGCGGCCGCCGTCTAGGGCGGACTGGACGACGTCGGTGACGACCACCGGAACGCCATGGGAAACCAGGGCCCTGGAGAGGAAGAGGGCGATGTCGGGGCCGATGTTCCCCGAGCCGATCACGGCGACGCGGGTGAGGGTCCGGCCGAAGAGCGTGAAGGCCACGTCACGACCAGTCGGACTTGCCCAGGCTCATGAGGAACTCGGCGTTGGACTTGGTCTTCTTGATGCGGTCGATGAGGGTTTCCATGGCCTCGATGAGCTTCATGTCGGCCAGGACTTTGCGGAGCATCCAGATCCGGGCGATCTCGTCCTTGTGGAGGAGAAGTTCCTCGCGGCGCGTGCCGGAGCGGGTGAGGTCGAAGGAAGGGAACATCCGGCGGTCGGCCAGCTCGCGGACGAGGTGGAGCTCGCTGTTGCCGGTGCCCTTGAACTCCTCGTAGATGACCTCGTCCATCCGGGAGCCCGTGTCGACGAGGCAGCTGCCGATGATGGTGAGGGAACCGCCCTCCTCGACCTTGCGGGCGGCGCCGAAGAAGCGCTTGGGGCCCTGGAAGGCCGTGGAGTCGATGCCGCCCGAGAGGATGCGCCCGGAGTGGGGGGCCTCGGTGTTGTAGGCGCGGGTCATGCGGGTGATGGAGTCCACGAGCACGACGACTTCCTTCTTGCTCTCCACCATGCGCTTGGCCTTCTCGAGGACCATCTCGGTGACCTGGATGTGGCGGCCGGGGGGCTCATCGAAGCAGGAGGCGATGACCTCGGCGTCGCCCTTGAGGTTGCGCTTGAAGTCGGTGACCTCCTCGGGGCGCTCGTCGATGAGGAGGACGATGAGGCTGCACTCGGGGTGGTTCTTGATGACCGCGTTGGCGATCTTCTGGAGGAGGACGGTCTTGCCGGTGCGAGGGGCGGCGACGATGAGGCCTCGCTGCCCCTTGCCGAGGGGGGCGATCATGTCCATGACGCGCATGGAGAGTTCGTTGGGCTCGGTCTCGAGCATGAGCCTCTGGTTGGGGTGGAGGGGCGTGAGGCTCTCGAAGGGGACGCGGGTGCCGAGGTTCTCCGGGTTCTCGTGGTTGATGAGCTCCACCTTGAGGAGGGCGAAGTACTTCTCTCCGTCCTTGGGGGGGCGGATCTGGCCGCTGATGGTGCTGCCCGTGCGCATGCCGAAGCGCCGGATCTGCGAGGGGGAGATGTAGATGTCGTCGGGGCAGGGCAGGTAGTTGTACTTGGGCGAGCGGAGGAAACCAAAGCCCTCCGGGAGCACCTCGAGGACGCCCTCGCCGAAGAGCAGCCCGTTCTGCTTGGCCTTTTCCTGGATGATCTTGTAGATGATCTCCTGCTTCTTCAGGCCCATGACCTCCTTGATGCCTTCCTGCCGGGCGTACTTGAGGAGGTCGGCCATGGTGAAGTCCTGGATCTTGTTGAGGTAGACCTCGTCGCGCTTCACCTTTTCGTAGCGCTCGTTCGAGTCCGGTCCCCTCGGGGGGCCGCCGGGAGGGGTCTCGTGGGCCGGGGCCGGGGGGACGAAGGGAGCCGCCGGGGGAGGAGGGGGTGGAGCGACCGGCGGGGCCGGCGGGGGAGGAGCCGAAGCGGCCTCGGTCGGGCGATTCCCGTTGCCGCCCCGGAGCTCCGCCTTGGGTTCGACCCTGGGCTCGGGCCTGGCCTCGGGCTTGGGATCGGATGCTTCCTCTGGATCTCTCGCTTTGCGCGGAGGCATGGGGCTCTCCTCTAATGGGGGAGGGAAGGGCTACCGGAACCGGCGGAGCTCATCGCGGACGCTCTCGATCTGCCTTTCCGTGCGTGACTTCGATCCCGTGTTGTCTATGACGTAATCGGCCCGCCTTCTTTTCACGGAGGCGGGCCACTGAAGCCGTTCCCTGCGGGCCAGTTCCCCCCGCGACCAGCCCCTGGAGGCCGCCCGTCGGATACGGAGGGTCCGGGGGGCGTCCACGAAAACCACGCGGTCGCACAGCGCGTCGCATCCCGACTCGAACAGGAGCGCCGCATCCAGGATCGCCCATCCGCGGGCCGCCCGGATCTCCCGGAGAATAGTTCGGAGGATCGCCGGATGCACGATGCGGTTGAGCCGCCCCGCCGAGGCGCGCGAGCGGAAGGCGGCGCGCGCCAGCTCGGCACGATCCACCCGGCCGTCCCGGAGGATTCCGCGTCCCCAGGCCCGCACCAGGCGGGCCCGGATGCGCGGGAGGTCAAGGATTTCGTGTCCGATGACGTCGGCGTCGATGACCCTGGCGCCCTTCTTCCTAAAGAACGCGGCGACGGTGCTCTTGCCGCTGGCGACGCCCCCGGCAAGGCCGACCACAAGCCGTTTCACCGTCAGTCTGGGAATTTTTCGTTCGTGAGGGGTCAGGGACTTCGGAGGACAGCTGAACTGGATGAAGTGTACGTCCTGGCCCCGGGCCTGTCAACAAGAAATCAAGCGGAGTGGCGCGGCCCGGCCGGGGAGGGCGTGATTAATCTCCCGCGGAACTGAAGGGATCGGCGCCGCCTTTCCGTCCTGATTCTGGACTTCCAGCACAATTGCTTGACTGGCGGGGAGGGTAGTCTAGAATGGTTCCTTCGTCTCCATCGGAGAATCAGCCTATGACGCGGTTCAGAAGGCACGACGCGGGGATTTCCATGGTCCTCGTCGTGGTGCTCATCATGATCTCGCTGATCTTCA
>JAHFOZ010000210.1:4504-8823 GCA_023261405.1 Planctomycetota bacterium | reverse complement strand
AGTCCCCCGACCTCCTCCACCATGAGCTTGATGATCTCGCGGCGCTCGTGGAGGAAGGAGATGATCTTCCGGCAGTCCACGTAGACCGGGCTCGCCCACCCGGAGGTGAGCTTGAAGGGCTTCTCGAGGTTGCAGCCGATGGCCTTGATCGAGATCAGGATCTCGGAGGCCCGGCGCGCGTTCTTCGTGATCTGGATGCTCATGGGCCGCGACCCTATCAAAAAGAGAGCCCGGAGACAAACCCTAGCGCCATTCGGCCCGGTTCCCGCCGGCGCGGCGCGCGGCATCCAGCGCCGTCTCCGCGCGCTTGAGCAGCGGCTCGACCGTCTCCCCGGGCTGAAGCGCCGTCACGCCGACGGAGACGGTGCAGCGGATCGGCTCGTCGGAAGAGTTGAAGTCGCGCCCCTCCGCGGCCAGGCGGATGTCCTTGGCGAGGTCGAGCGCCCGGTCGCCCGGCACGCCCGGGAGGACGCCCAGGAACTCCTCCGGCCCGTGGCGGGCCACGAAGCCGGCCCCGCCCAGGTGCTCCTTGACCAGCGCGGCGAGCTCGGCGAACACCCGGTCGGCCACGGCGGGCCCGTAGATGTCCCGCTTGTCCCCGAGATGGTCGGGCTCCACCCGGACCACCGAGAGGGCGCCGCCCTTCCGCACCTCCTCCTCGAGGCGGAGGGTGATCATCTGCCGGTTGAGCACCCGGGTGGACGAGTCCGTGGTGACCCGTTCCAGCAACCCCGCCTGCTCCGAGGCGCGCGCGACCGCGGCGGCCAGCGCCTCCAGGAGCCCCCGCTCGCCGGCGCCCTCGAGGTAGACGAACGTCGAGTCGCCCACCGCGAGCAGGTCGCCGGCCCGGAGCGGCGCGCCGTCGGGCGCGTGGCCGTTCACCGCCACCCGTGCCTGCGGATTCGTGCGCGCCACCTTCCAGCCGCCGCTCGCGGCGGAGACCGACGCCTGCCCCTCGATGAACGCCGCCCCCGAGAGGGCGAGCACCTCCCCGAGGCGCGCGGAGTCCAGGCGGACCAGATGGGCCATGGCGGGGATTGTAGCACCCCGGGGGCCTTCATTAAATCTCCCGATCATGCCGATACTATGGGGAGATGAGAGGGGTCGTACTGTTGCTCCTCGCCCCGCTCTGTGGCGGGGGGAGCGAGGAAAGGGGGAAGTACCGGCTCGCGTGCTTCGGACGCGAGGCGGGCTTCGAGGAGTACCGTCTCGAGCACTTCGAGGACGGGCACCTGGTCCTCTTCTCCAGGGCCGACTACGGGGTCGAGATCGGCGGCAAGCTCCAGTCCTTCGCGTCCGACACCGTCCTCACCATGGACAAGACTTTCGCCCCGATCCGCTACGCGGGCTACCACAAGGCGGGCGGCGAGGTGCGCCAGCCGAAGATCGAGTGGAAGGGCGGGACCGCCTGCCCCGACCGGAAGCCCCCCGTGAAGAGCGCCGCAGTCCACCTCGTGGACAACAACGTGGTGGCCCACTACCTTCCGATCCTCCGCCGCCACGAGGGGGGCGTGAGGAAGCTCAAGGTCTTTCAGGCCGCCGCCGGGGCGGACGTCGAGGCGCTGGTCCGGGACAAGGGGGAGGTCCTCCTCCGGGGCGAGGGGCGCGAGGAGCGCGTCCGCGAGGTCGAGATCACGGTGGGAGGTCTTGCGGCGACGGCGTACGTGGACGCCGCGAGACGGCCGGTCCGCCTGGAGTTCCCCGCCCTGGGCATGCTGGCGGAACTCGAAGGGTACGAGCGGCTGACGGTGCATCCCGCGTCGCCGCTCCCGGAGACGCTCGAGGAATCGGAGGCGACGATCCGGGTCGGCGCGCTCGTCCTGCGGGGCACGGTTACCCGGCCGCGCGGTCCCACGGGCGGTCCGGGCGTGCTCCTCGTGTCGGGCGCGGCGCCCGAGGACCGGGACGGTAACCGCGCCGGGACGGCGGACCCGGGCTGGGTGCCCGGCGGTCCGGCCGGCGGGGACTTCCTCAAGCAGATCGCCCGATCGCTCGCGGCCTCCGGGATGACCGTGCTGCGCGTGGACGACCGCGGCTGCGGGACGAGCGAGGGGAACTACGCGGGCTCGCGCTTCTCCGACTTCGTGGCGGATGCGGAGGCGGGAGTGGCGCAGCTTCGCGAGGCCGGCGCGGTCTCCGTATCGATCGTGGGGCACGGGGAAGGAGGGCTCGTGGCGGCGGCGGTGGCGGCGAAGGATGCCGGGATCACTGCCGTGATCCTCCTGGGGACGCCGCTCCGGCCGCTCGAGGCGATCCTGCTCGAAGACGCGGCGCGGATGCTGCGCGAGCAGGGCGCGAAGGAGGACGTGGCGCGGGGGATCCTCTCGAAGCAGAAGGAACTCCTGGGCCGGGTGCGGAAGGCGAAGGGAGACACGCTCGTGATCGACGAGCGGAAAACGCCGGTGGGCTGGCTCCGCGAGCGCCTGAATCTCGACGCGGCGGCCACCGTCCGCAAGGTCGGGGGCACGGCGTGCTACCTGCAGGGATCCAAGGACGCGCGGTCGGGGCCGGCGGACCTTGAGCATTTCAGGCAGGCGCGGCCGGGCGCCCCGGACCGGCGCTTCGAGGGGCTCGACCAGGCCTTCCGGCGCGAGGGGAATCTCGTGGATGCGGAATTCCTCGGCGCGCTGGCCGGGCTCCTTCCGTCGCCCCCGAGACGCGCCCCCTGAGGGCTCCGCCCGCTTCGAGGAGAAGCGCAAGCGGCGGGTGTGTTAGACTGATCCACCTCAGATGAGCCGCCTCACCCTCGGCGATCTTCTCGATCTCGAGGTCCGCTTCCATGCCGAGCGCGAGGAGGACCGCGATGCGCGGCGCGCCCGCTACCGCGGCCTCGGCCGGCAGGCGGGGGAGGGCGGCCCCGAGTCCTTGCTGGCCGGGCTCGCCCGGTCCGCCGGGGGAACCACGGTGGGACGGACCTTCGAGTCGGCCCTCGGCTGGCTCCACGTCCTCCTCGCCGCGGCGGGGGTGCTGGCCGGAGGCGGGCTGGCGTTGGGGCTCCTCGACAACCGCGGACCGCATCCGGTCAACGTCCTCGATGCGCTCGGGCTGCTCGTCGGGGTGCAGCTGGCGCTACTCCTGGCGCTGGCCGTGGCGCTCGTGCCCCGACGGCGCTCGTCCTGGGCGCCCAGCCCGGGATTCCTGCAGGCGCTGCTTCGCCGCGTCCTGAGGCTCTTCATGCGGGAGGCGGAGGCGAAGGATCTCCTATGGAACCTTGCCCTGCGGCGGCAGGCTAACCAGGAGCTGGAGCGCTGGGTCCTGGTCCGCGCGACCCAGATTTTCGGCGTCGCCTTCAATCTCGCGGCCCTGGCCTGCTGCCTCTACCGCATCCTCTTTTCAGACGTGGCCTTCGGCTGGTCCACCACGCTCCAGTGCGGACCGGCGCAGGTCCAGCACCTCGTCGATCTGCTCGCCGCGCCCTGGTGCTGGCTGTACCCCGCCGGCAGCCCGTCGCTCCGGGTGGTCGAGTGGACCCAGTACTCGCATCTGGAGGGCCGCTACCTCCTGCACGCGGCCGGGGAGCGCTCCGCCGCGGCGTCGGCCGTCAGCGAGTGGTGGCCCTTCCTGGTCCTCTCCCTCCTCGTCTACGGTCTCATCCCCCGGGCCCTCCTCCTGGCTGCCGCGTCGTTCCAGATCCGGCGCCGGCTGCGGGGGGCGCCGGCGGACAACGAGGAATTTCGCCGCGTGGCCGACTGGATGTCGCGACCCCTCGTGGACTGCGCCACGGAAGGGGGCGCGGAAGGGGCGCCCGCGCCGGCCGCCGGCCCCGTGGGGGACGCGCCGGACCTCGCGCCCGCGGGGACCCGCTGCCCCGTCGTGACGGCCGAGGCGGTGCCGATCGACCGGGAAATTCTGGGAGGACTCGTCGCGCGGAAGTTCGGGTGGAGGCTCGCCGAGGGCGCCGCCGCGGAGGGCCCGATCCTCGTCGTCCTGCCGGCCTGGGAGGAACCGATCCGGATGTACCAGCGGCAGATCCGCTCGATCCGGGAGGGCGCGGGCGCGGAGAGGCTCATCGTGGTGGCGCTCGTGGACAAGTCCCCGGCCGGCGCGTGGACGGCGCCGTCGGAGAAGACGCGCCTTCGCTGGGCCCGGCATCTCCACGAGGCGCTCCGGGATCCGCGGCTGCGCGTCGAATCGCTCGGGGCCGCGCCATGAGCGGGTTCGCCGTCGTGGGCCGCGTCAACAAGGGGAAGTCCAGCATCGTCGCGACGCTGGCCGAGAGCGAGGAGGTGGCCATCGACGACGAGCCGGGGACCACGCGGGAATGCCAGCCGTTCGCGGTGAAGGTGGACGGGCGGCTGCTCTTCACGATCGTCGACACG
>JAHFOZ010000210.1:0-4494 GCA_023261405.1 Planctomycetota bacterium | reverse complement strand
GATGCGCCCGCCGCGCTGGAGGAGATCCGGAAGGAGCGGGTCGACGCCTCGGTGAGCGACGCGGCCGTGCGCCGCTTCGTCGATCGGCATCGCAACGGACCGGAGTTCCAGGACGAGACGCGGCTGCTGGCGCCGATCCTCGCCGGGGGTCGCATCCTCTACGTGGTGGACGGCAGCGATCCGTATTCGCGGGACTATGAGGCGGAGATGGAGATCCTCCGATGGACGGGCCGGCCGCGGATGGCGCTGATCAACCGGATCGGCCCCGGCGACCACTCCGCGGAGTGGAGGAAGGCGCTCGGCCAGTACTTCAGCCTGGTGCGCGAGTTCGACGCGAACCGCGTGGGATTCGAGGACCGCGTGAGGCTGCTCGAGAGCTTCCGCGAGCTCGACGAGGGCGCGCGGTCGATGCTGGACGAGGCGATCGCCGCCCTGCGCGGCGAGCGGGAGGGCCGGCGGCGCGAGGCGGCGCGCGAGATCGCGGCGCTCGTGGGCTTCGCCCTCACGAATCGCGTGGAGCTGGCGCTGGGGAAGGACGAGGGGCCGGACTCCCGCCGGGCGGAGGCGTGGGGGCGCCTGACAGACGGGCTTCGGGAGCGGGAGGCCGCGGCCCGCGCGGAGGTCCAGCGGCTCTACCGGCGCTCCAGGCTGGTCGTGAAGGATGGCGCGTGGGACGCCGAGGCGCTGAAAGGGGACCTCTTCGCCGAGCGCACGTGGCAACTCCTCGGGCTGAGCCACGGGCAGACCGCGCTGGTGGGGGCGCTCCTCGGGGGCACCGTGGGCGGGCTGGTCGACGTGAAGACGGGCGGGACCTCCCTGGGGATGGGGATCCTCCTCGGCGCGCTGTCGGGCGGCGGCTACATGCTCTCGCGGAGCCTTAAGAAGCTCGGCTCGGCGGAGACGCTGGCGGGGCAGGTGCTGAAGGGGACGCGCGTGGTCCGCTTCGGGCCGATCGACCACGTCAAGCTGCCGTGGGTGCTCCTGGACCGCGCCGTCCTGCACCACCGGATCGTCTCGGGCCGGCCCCACAGCGTGCGCGGCGAGACCGGTCCCGTCGAGGGGGAAAAGGACGCGGGCGTGTCGCGCTCGCTGGGTGTGACGGAGGCCCGGCGGGCGGAGAAGCTCTTCTCGGCGCTGCGGAAGAGCCGGGGCGGCGTGCCCGAGCTCCCGGGCGCCGAGCTCCGGGCCTGGGTGGAGTCCCTCCTGCAGAAGGCCTGATCACGCTCGAGGGAATTGCTGCATGGGGATTCGGGCGCGCGTATAATGGCGCCCGCCATGTCCGAGGAAGAGAAGATCAAGATCGTCCAGCGGAACAAGAAGGCGTTCTTCAACTACGAGATCGTGGAGAAGCTGGAGGCGGGGATCGTGCTCAAGGGCTCCGAGGTGAAGTCGATCCGCGATGGGAAGGTGTCGATCCACGAGGCCTTTGCCCGGGTGAAGAACGAGGAAGTCTGGCTCATGGGGATGGACATCTCGCTCTATCCGCAGGCGGGGCCGCACAACAACCACGAGCCGCGGCGCGCGAGGAAGCTCCTGCTCCACCGGCGCGAGATCCAGCGCCTGATCGGCAAGACGCGGGAGAAGGGGTTGACGCTGGTGCCCCTGTCCCTGTACTTTAAGGACGGGATGGCGAAGCTCGAGATCGGGCTGGCGCGCGGCAAGCGCCAGTTCGACAAGCGCGCCACCCTGAAGAAGCGGGAGGCGGACCGGGCGGTCCGCCGGCGCACGATGCGGCGGTAACGGGGGCGCCCGCGGGGCGTCTTACCCTTGATCGATCTTTCTCAATGGGGGCCCGAACAGGTTTCGACCGGGTTGATGAGGCGGTTTGCAGCGCGCCGTGGATGCTCGTTGGCCACGCTAAAAAACGGGCACAACAACACAAATGCTGAACCAGCATACGCTCTGGCTGCTTAACTGCTAGCCACGTCGCCTGAGCCCTTCCCACAAGCGCGAAAGCGCGGGTTCAGGAGGACGTTAATGCGTGGGATATGCCGACGCGCAAGACTGGCGGGGCGTGAAGGTGAATGGTTCAACGCCGGGAGGTCCGAGGAATCCCGTCGATCGGAGTCCAAAGGACGAGATAGAAGGTCGACTACGCGCGTAGGATAGCGATCGCGGATTTACTCCGGGACGGCGGTTCGATTCCGCCCGGGTCCATTTCGACTCCTCAATGACGCAATCGTCATTGGATCAATTCCCTCAGGCCCCCGGCGCCCCCAGCGACTGCGCCCGGAGCCGGGCGTGCGCCCGCTCGGCCAGC
Source organism: Planctomycetota bacterium (assembly GCA_023261405.1). Taxonomy (GTDB): domain Bacteria; phylum Planctomycetota; class MHYJ01; order MHYJ01; family JACPRB01; genus JACQFK01. The sequence continues at coordinate 2,234 of JAHFOZ010000210.1, read as the reverse complement.
ACCAGGAACGCCGTCCCGCCCGCGAGCGCGAAGAACGCAAACAGCCCCGGGATCGGGATCCCCATCGCCAGAAGCGGGAAGGTCCGGTGGCGCGGCTCCAGGTCCAGCGCCGACAGGATCGCCGCCACCGGGCTCAGCCCGAGCGTCGCGGGGCCGTGCCGCCTCCCGGGGTCGAGGGGGTCCGGGTCGATCGCGTGGGAGATCGCCCAGTGCACGATCGGAAAGATCACCAGGAAGAGGCACGTGATGATGAGGATCGAGCGCAGGAGCACCGGGCGGCCCGCCAGGACCGTCGCCAGCCAGCGCGCCAGCATCGTGCAGAAGTACGCCCAGAGCAGCACCGTGATGAACGCGAGAGCCAGGGGGAAGATCCGGTGGAGGCGGACCCAGGCCCCGTCGTTGAACCCGTCCGTGTACGGCAGGAACGCCGCGAAGGAGAGCGCGATGAGGAGCCCGTTCACCAGCAGGCAGAAGACCGATCCCGAGCGCGACCCCGGCCAGAGGAACTGCAGCGCCCGCCGGAATCCCCTCAGCGCCGCCACCTCGGCCGCCAGCGCGGGCGGCAGGATCGGGTCCTCGCACGCGAAGAGCGCGGAGAGGAGCACCGTCGTCAGGAGCGAGATGGTGTAGACGATGACGAGGACGCGCCGGCTGTCGACGTCCATCGTTCCGGCGGGTCCCTCCATGTAGATCGTCACGATCGCCAGGGCCGCCGCCGCCGTCGCCACGACGGCGTAGTACACGCGCAGCGCCGTGGAGCGGTTCGCGTAGAGCGGCTTGAGCCGGTTCACCGCGTTCAGGAAGAAGATCGCGAAGAGCGCCGCCCAGGCGAAGCCCGGGATCACGTGGACGTACATCACGCGCTGGAACGCGCCCACCTCCCCGAAGCCCCCCTCGGGCCCCGGCGAGAGGAACCCGTACGCCATCGCCATGGCCCGCGGAAAGGCCTCGCGCCCCTCCACCGCCACGATCCCCGCGCCCACCATGAAAAAGCCCATGAGAAGCGCCATGCCGTACACCGACCCCACCGCGCGCTGCGTGGTCCGCGAGCTTGCCGAGATCGACAGCGCGAACATCACCATGAGCGCCGAGAGCCCGAAGAGGAAGACGTAGTTCGCCAGGATCTGGTAGACCGTGATCCCGCCGAAGAGGAAGCAGAGCCCCACGAGCGGGATCATCGAGACGAAGATCGTGAAGGTCTGCGTCATCGCCGCCGTGAACTTGCCCCACACGATCTGCCGGGCCGTGAGGGTCGTGGAGAGGAGCAGCTCGTACGTCAGCGCCTCCCGCTCCGAGGTCAGCGCGGAGGCCGCGAGCCCGGGCACCACCACGAAGACCACCCCGAGGTGGATCAGCTGCGTGATCATGTAGACCTGGCGGCCGACCCGCGCGGGGTCCCCGGGGAAGCCCTGGCCGTAGTTGTCGGTGTAGTACCGGCCCGAGGTGGACATCATCACGGCGAAGATGATGAGGAGGCCCGCCGCGAAGAGCGAGAGGATCACGAGGTGCGCGATGAAGAAGCGCGACCCGCGCAGGCTCGCACGCACCTCCTTCACCATGATCGGGTTGAAGGCGCGCTCCAGCAGCCCCGCCACGCGGGCGTGCAGGGGGTCCCGTGCCGCCGGTCCCTCCATCACGTCACCTCGCCCTTCGTCAGGCGCATGAAGAGCCCCTCGAGGTCCGTCTTCACCTCCTGCAGGCCCGTCACGTTCACATTCTTCGCCACGAGCGCCCGCACGAGCGCCGGGATCCCCTCCCGGCCACCCGCGTGCTGGAAGACGATGGAGCCGTTCTCCGCCTTCCCCACGCTCACGCCGGGGATCGCCTCCAGCGCCGCCCGGGCCGCCTCGGCCCCGTCCAGCACATCCAGCCGGAAGGCCGCCGCGGGCTGCACCCGGTCCTTGATCTCCTGGATCGGGCCGGACGCCACCAGCCGCCCCTTCTCCAGGATCCCCACCGAGGTGCAGATGTCGGAGAGCTCCGTCAGGATGTGGGAGGAGATCAGGATCGTCTTCCCCATCGTCTGCAGCTCCTTGAGGAGCGCGCGGAACTCGATCCGCGCCCGGGGGTCCAGGCCGTTCGCCGGCTCGTCCAGGATCAGCACCTTGGGGTCATGCACCAGCGTCTTGGCCAGGCAGAGCCGCTGCCGCATCCCCTTGGAGAGCTCGCCCGTGAGGCGGTCCCGCAACTCCGTGAGGTCCGTGAGCTGCATGATCCCGTCCAGCACGCCGCGG
>JAHFOZ010000209.1 GCA_023261405.1 Planctomycetota bacterium | reverse complement strand
GACCACCTACGACCTGCACGCGACGATCCTCCACCTGCTGGGGGTCGACCACGAGCGCCTCACCTTCCGCCACAACGGCAGTGACCGCCGCCTCACGGACGTCCACGGCCACGTGATCCCGCAGATCCTGGCGTAGCCGTCACGGGGAGCCCCAGGGGTTCCCCCTGACATTTCGTCGCGGGGGACGTCATACGCCCCCGCCTGGGACCGTAAGAACTGCATCTGGGGGTTCACTCTCATGATTCGAATCATGGCCCTCCTCGTCCTGGCCCTGGCGTTCTCGCCGGCCCACGCGGGGGGACAGGACGCCAGGCCGGCCGCGGACGACCCGCCCCTGGGGAAGGGGAAGTTCCTGCTCTACGAGGACTTCGAGGCGACGGCGGCGGGTCAGATCCCGAAGGGATACACGAAGACGGGAGCGGTGTCCGTCGTCGAGGATGTCGCGCACAGCGGCAAGCGCTCGCTGCGCATGGATGCGGCCGCCAACGGGCCCCGGCGGATCACCGTGAAGGGCGCCGCGCTCCCCCTGCTGGGAGGCCAGCACTGGGGACGGCTCTATTTCAAAGTGCAGCTGCCCGCGCCGGAGCCGGCGGGGGGCGTCATCCATTCCACCCTGGTCTCCGGCTCGGCGCAGAGCCCGCTGCATAAGGACCCGATCGAGGTGCGCGTCCTGGACACGGTGCTCGGCTCGCAGGGCACGCACCAGTGGATCTACAACGTCCAGCCTTCCAAGCGCCCCGAGTTCGGAAAGGGGAGCAGCTACAAGGCCAAGTACACGGACCAGTGGACGCTGGCGGAATGGTCCGTCGACCACGCCACGCAGACCTACCGCCTCTTCATCAACGGGGAAGAGGTCAAGGAGGTCGCGTTCAGCAAAGGCGCGGGCAAGTTCGAGGGCGCCGAGATCCCCGAAGTCTTCGAGAGCCTGTCCTTCGGCTGGAACAACTACCAGAACGCCGGCAAGGGCTTCGTCGCCTGGATCGACGACATCGCGCTCGGCAAGGACCGCATCGGCAACCTCGGCCTCCCGCCCGCGAAGAAGAAGACTCCGTAGGCTTCCCCGTCACTTCGCCTTGAGGCGCTTGAGCTGCTCCTGAAGCTGGGCCAGGACGCCCGAGCCCGCGGGGGCCTGCGCGATCGCCTTCTCGGTGTCCGACAGGGCGCCCTTCGCGTCTCCCTTGGCCTCTTTGGCCAGCGCTCGATACTGGAGCTCGAACGCGGAGCCCGCCGTCATCGCCGCCGCCTTCGCGAAGTCGGCCTTCGCGTGCTTCAGGTCGCTGCGCTGCTGGCGGCAGAGGCCGCGGCTGACCAGGGCGGCCAGGTGCAGGTCCGGCGCGTCGAGCTGGAGCACCCGCTGGAAATCCGCGATCGCCCCGAGCGGATCGCCCGCCTGGGATCGGGCCAGCCCCCGGCTGAAGTGCGCCTCCGGCCAGGCGCCCCAGAGATCGATGGCCTTCGTAAGGTCCTCCACCGCCCCCTTCACGTCCGCCATCGCCCTCCGCGCGTTCGCCCGGCCGAAGTAGAAGCGGGCATTCGTCGGATCCAGCTCCACCGCCACGGAGTACTCCCCCCAGGCCGACTTCGGATCCCCCGCGTGCTCCTTGAGACGGCCGGACTCGAACCGGATCAGGGCGATCTTCGGCGCCAGATTCGTCGCGCGCCTCAGATCCTCCTCCGCCTCCCCGTACTTCCCCAGGTCGATCTTCACCGAGGCCCGCTCGGCAAGCACCAAACCATTCGCCGGCTCCAGGATCGCGGCCCGGTTCAAGTCCTCCAGCTGCGCGGCAGGCTGCTCCTTGAGCTCCTGCAGGCCCCGCGCGCGCACCCGGGGCGGCGTTCCCTCGAGCGCCACGACCTTCCGAAGATCCTCCTCCGCGGCCTTGAAATCCCCCTCGCGGCGAAGGAGGATCGCGCGATGGTAGAGCGCCGCCGCGTCCTTCGGGTCGAGCTTCACGGCGGCCTCGTAATCCTCCTTCGCCTTCGTCCGATCGCCCTCGGCCTCCTGGATCAGCCCCCGCTCGACCCGCACGGCCACCGACTCGGGCTCCAGCAGCAGCGCCGCCTCAATGTCCTCCCGGGCCCCCGCGGTCTGTCCCTTCTGCCTCCGCGCCGACGCGCGCGCCCGGAGTAGCGCCGCCGACCCGGGCCCCCTCTTCAGCGCCTTCGTGCAGAGCTCGATCGCTTCGTCGATGAAGCCATTCTCGGCCTTCAACCGGGCCGCTGCGGCGGGATCGGCCGCCTGGACCAGGACGGCGAGCATCAGCGCAGAAATCACGGGGAGATTCTAATGATTCGACGGCCTGGATTCCATGGGTTGTCCGTCCGAGGGACAACCCGGGGAGATCCATGGGGGCCCACAAGCCCGTGATCGCCCAAATACCCGCTCCCCCGCAACTCGTCCCCCGATGCGGATCGTAAGGTCTACAGGACGAGATGAGAGCCACCCCAGCCGTTCTCCTGGTCTTTCTCGCGGCGGGCCCCCGTTCGGAGGCGCGCCAGGAGGGCCAGGTCGCGCCCTCTCGCGAGGCCCTCGAATTCTTCGAGAAGCGGATCCGCCCCCTGCTCGTGGACCGCTGCTACTCCTGCCACAGCGCGCAGGCCGTCAAGCTCAAGGCCGGCCTCCGGCTCGACACGCGCGAGGGCCTCCTCCGCGGGGGCGAGACCGGACCCGCACTCGTCCCCGGCCACCCCGAGAAAAGCCTCCTCATCCGGGCCGTCCGCCGCGGCGACGACGATCTCGACATGCCCCCCGATGACAAGAAGAGCCTCAACTCCCAGCAGATCGCGGACGTCGAGGCGTGGATCCGCATGGGCGCCCCCGATCCGCGGACGGAAAGCAGCTCCCCCGCGCCCGCCGCCACGGGCCCCAGCGTCAGCGCGGTGCGCGGTTTCTGGTCCTTCCGGCCGCCGGTCGATCCCACCCTGCCCCCGTTCCGCACGTCGGGCTGGGCCCGCACGGCCGTGGACGCCTTCCTCCTCGCCCGCCTGGAGAAGGAGGGCCTGGCCCCCTCGCCGGCCGCCGATCCGCGCACCCTGCTCCGGCGCCTGAGCTTCGACCTCAGCGGCCTCCCGCCGTCCGAGGAGGAGCTCGCCGCCTTCCTCGCCGACGACGATCCCGGCGCCTGGGAGCGCGCCGTGGACCGCCTCCTCGCCTCGCCCCGCTTCGGCGAGCGCTGGGGCCGCCACTGGCTCGACGTGGCGCGCTACGCCGACACGAAGGAGTGGGTGGTGGACGAGGAGCGCCGACTTCCCTTCCCCTACACCTACCGCGACTGGGTGATCCGCGCCTTCAACGACGACATGCCTTACGACCGTTTCCTGACGTACCAGCTGGCCGCGGACCGGCTGGTCCAGGGCGAAGACAAGACCCACCTCGCCGCGCTCGGCTTCCTCACCGTGGGACGCAGCTTCCTCAACCGGCAGCCCGACATCATCGACGACCAGATCGACGTGGTCACCCGCGGCACGCTCGGCCTCAGCGTCCAGTGCGCCCGCTGCCACGACCACAAGTACGATCCGATCCCCAGCGGAGATTACTACTCGCTCTACGGGATCTTCGCGAGCTCGTCCGCGCCGAAGGAGCTGCCCCTCCTCGAGACGCCGCGCGACAGCGAGGACTACCGCGCCTACCGGAAGGACCTCGACGCGCGGGAGGGCGAGATCTCGAAGTTCAAGGAGCAGAAGCACGCCGGCGTGGTCGCCGGCTTCCGCAAGCCCGAGACGATCGCCGACTACCTGCTTGCCGCTCAAGACGCCAAGGCGCTTCCGGAAGAGGGAGCTCGATCCCTGGCCCGCGAGCGGAAGCTGAACGGCTTCATGCTCCAGCGCTGGGTGGCCTTCCTCCGGAAGACCGAGGCCTCGCGCGACCCCGTCCTCGCCGCCTGGAACGCCTACGCCGTGCTCCCCGCGGAGGGCTTCGTCGACCGCGCCCACGGGATCGACCTCGAGGCCGCGAACCCGCTCGTCCGCGAGGCGTTCACCGAGATCCCCGGCTCGCTCCGGGAGGTCGCACAGCGATACGGGACCCTCCTGGGCGCCCACGACCTTCCCTCGCCCCTCGATGACCCGCGACGCGAGGCGCTGAGGCAGACCCTCTGCGCCCCGGATGCCGTCACCAACATGCCCGTCGCCGAGGTGGACCAGTTCCTCACGGGCGAGGACCGCGACAAGATGAAGAAACTCCGCCGCAAGGTGGAGGAGATGCACTTCCACCCCGGCGCCCCCGCCCGCGCGATGACGCTGGAGGAGGGCGCGCCCCACGAGCCGCGCGTGTTCGTGCGCGGGAACCCCGCCACGCCCGGCGACGCGATCCCCCGCCGCTTCCTCGCGATCCTCTCCCCGGAGGAGCGCGCGCCCTACGCGACGGGCGGCCGCCTCGAACTGGCGAAGGCCATCGCCTCGGCCGAGAACCCCCTCACCGCGCGCGTCTGGGTGAACCGCGTCTGGCTCCGCCTCTTCGGGGCGGGGATCGTGCGGACCCCAAGCGACTTCGGCACCCGCGGCGAGCCGCCCACGCACCCTGAACTCCTCGACTGGCTGGCCTGCCGCTTCATGGGCGACGGCTGGTCCAGCAAGAAATTGATCCGGCTCCTCGCGACCTCCGCCGCCTACCGGCAGTCGAGCGCCGACCGGGGCGAGGCCCGCCTCAAGGATCCGGAGAACCGCCTCCTCTGGCGGATGAACCGCCGCCGCCTGGATCTGGAAGCCATGCGGGACGCGCTCCTCGCCGTATCCGGGCAGCTCGACCCCGCCATGGGCGGCCGCGCGGTGGAGATCACCACCGAGCCGTATTCACGGCGGCGCACGGTCTACGGCTACGTGGACCGCCTGAACCTCGCGAACCTCTTCAAGACCTTCGACTTCGCCCTGCCGGACATGCACAGCCCCCAGCGCTTCACGACCACGGTCCCGCTCCAGGCGCTCTTCATGATGAACAGCCCGTTCGTCCACGAGCAGGCGGAGCACCTGGCCGCCCGCACCGCGCTGCCCGGAGAAACCCCGCGGCAGCACGTCGAGCGCCTCTACCGCACGGTCTACGGCCGCGCGCCCTCGACGGAGGAAACGGAGCTCGGCCTGCGCTTCGTCGCCGCGCAGGAGGCGCGCCCGGACGCAGCGCCCGCCACGCCCGTCTGGCAGTACGGCCTGGCGAGGCTCGATCCCAGGACCGAACGCATCGTCGATTTCCATCCATTCCCGCATTACACGGGGAGCGCCTGGCAGGGCGGCCCCAAGCAGCCCGACCCCAAGCTCGGCTGGGCCTCGATCCACGCGCAGGGCGGCCACGCCGGGGACCTCCCGGGGACGCTCCTCGTGCGCCGCTGGACCGCTCCCCGGGACGGCAAGGTCTCGATCTCGGGCACCGCGAAGCACGACTCGCCCGGCGGGGACGGCGTCCTCGCGCGCCTCGTCTCGAGTGGCTCGGGCCCGCTGGCCTCCTGGACCGTCTGCCGCCTGGAGGCGGAGACGGCGGTCTCCGGCCTGGACGTGAAGCAGGGCGAGACGCTCGACTTCGCGGTGGACGGGCGAGCCGACAACAACAGCGACTCCTTCCTCTGGGCGCCCGTGATCCGCATGAAGGGCCCCGACGAGGAATGGAGCGCCGCGAGCGGCTTTGGCGGCCCGCCGCCCAAGGCGCTCCCGCCGCTCTCGGCCTGGGAGAAGTACGCGCACGTCCTGCTGCAGTCGAACGAGTTCATGTTCCTGGATTGAGGCGACGATGACCGAAATGAGCCGGCGCGAACTCCTCTGCCGCGGGGGCATGGGGATGGGGGCCCTGGCGCTCTCGAGCCTCGTGGGCCGCGCGCTCGGCGCCCAGGACGGTGTCTCCACCCACCCGCTTGCGTCGCGGGCCCCGCAGCACCCGGCGCGGGCGAAGCGGGTCATCCACATCTTCGCCAACGGCGGCCCCTCGCATGTGGACACGTTCGACCCCAAGCCGATGCTCGAGAAGCACGCGGGGAAGGCCCCGTCCATCGAGGGCGCGAAGAACGCGAACAACAAGGGGGCCCTGGCGTTCCCGTCCCCGTTCAAGTTCCGCAGGCACGGGCAGAGCGGGATCGAGGTGAGCGACCTCTTCCCCCACGTCGCGGAATCGATCGATGACCTGTGCGTGATCCGGTCGATGCATGCGGACGACCCGAACCACGAGCCCTCGCTGCTGCTCATGAACTGCGGCGAGCCGCGGCTCTCGCGGCCCAGCATGGGGTCCTGGCTCACCTACGGCCTGGGCTCCGAGAACCAGAACCTCCCCGGTTTCATCGCCATGTGCCCCGGCGGCTACCCGATCTACCAGTCGCAGAACTGGCAGGCGGGCTTCCTCCCGGGGATCTACCAGGGGACCTACATCGACTCCCAGCACACGGACGTCGAGAAGCTGGTCGAGAACGTGCGGAACCGGCGCGTGACGATGCGCGACCAGCGGGAGCAGCTGGACCTCCTGGCGTCCCTGAATGCGGAGCACCGCGCCGCGCGGGCCGGGGACGCCCAGCTTGACGCGCGGATCCAGTCCTTCGAGCTCGCCTACCGGATGCAGATGGACGCGGTGGATGCCTTCGACGTCACGCGGGAGCCGCAATCCATCCGCGACCTCTACGGCCCCGGCACGCAGGCGCGGCAGCTTCTGATCGCGCGCCGGCTGCTCGAAAAGGGCGTGCGCTTCGTCCAGGTCTGGGCGGGCAAGGACCAGCCGTGGGACAACCACGACCGGATCAACGACACCCTCTCACGGCTCGCGAAGGACTGCGACCAGGGGATCGGCGCGCTGCTCAAGGACCTCAAGCAGCGCGGCATGCTCGACGACACGCTCGTCCTCTGGGGCGGCGAGTTCGGCCGCACCCCCACGGTGCAGGGCAACCCCAAGACGGGCGGCCGCGACCACCAGGCCTCCGGATTCACCGTCTGGATGGCGGGCGGCGGCGTGAAGGGCGGCCTCGCCTACGGCTCCACGGACGACTTCGGCTTCCAGGCGGTGGACAAGAAGGTCCACGTGCACGACCTTCATGCGACGATCCTCCACCTCATGGGCTTCGACCACGAAAAGTTCACCTACCGGTACGCCGGCCGCGATTTCAGACTCACGGACGTCCACGGTCACGTGGTGCGGGACCTCCTCGCCTAGCCGTCACGGGGAGCCACTGGGCTTTTGTGACGGCTCCGGGATCGGACCCGGCGGCCCGACCTCCGCGCGCGTGTTCGGGGAGAAGGTGCGCCTTCGCGTCACCGGCGGCGCGGTGGCGGTCCCGCCCTGAAATAGTCCAGCCACTGGGCCATGAGCGCGTCCTGGAACGACTTCCCCTGCCGGCATTCCTCGGGAGTCTTGCCCCAGTAGAAGCCCACCCACCCGCACGCGGTCTCCGAAGAACGCTCCACGAAACTCCGGAAGTCCTCCAGGCCGCAGCCCAGCGTGAACGTCTCCTCGATCAGCACCGGCTTCCCCACGGCGAAACCGCGCAGGGTCTCGAGCGCCTCGTCCACCTTGCCCCCCTTGGGATACAGGTGGACCGACAGGAAGTCGAGCTCCGGCGCGACCGCCGAAGGGACGAACCCCGAGGAGAGCCCGGGGCGGTCCAGGCTCCAGTCCACGAGGCCCACGGTCACCAGCGTTTTCGGATCATGCCTGCGGATCGCGGCGACCAGGCGCTTCGCCCAGGCGCCGGCAACGTCGGGCCGCGGGCGCCCCTTCCGCTCCAGCGACACGTACTGGACGAAGTGCTTCCCGGCGAAGGGCGGGCCCAGCCAGTCCGTCCCCTTCTTGTCGCCGCCCGGGACCACCGGCTCGTTCATGAGATCGTAGCAGAAGACCGCCGGCCTCCCCGCGCAGCGCCCCGCGATCGCCTCCCAGAAGCGGACCTGCACGCCCCAGCGCCCCTCCTCGTCGAGCGCGTCGTACCACGAAGGCACGTCCTTCTTGTGGTAGCAGCCCAGGCCCGTGAGATCGAGGTAGAGGCCGACCTGGTCCGCGAGATCGACCAGCTTCCCGAGTCGCGCCAGCGCCTTCCCGTCCGGCCGGTCGGGCCCCTCCATGAACCTCCCCACCTGGAGGTGTATCCTCGCGAGGTTCGCGCCCAGGGCCTTCATCTCCCGGAAGTCCTCCTCGACGCGAGGCCACTCCTGCTCCCAGTAATCCTCAAGGAGGCGTCCCGGCTCGTCGTGATCGTAGTTGAATCCCCAGGGGACGAAGGGGAGACCGGAGGGGTCGAGGACGAAGGACTTCCCACCGGGGGCCACGCGCACGCGCTCGAGGGTCGGGCCCTGCCCGCCCGACGCGGCGCAACCGGGGACCGCCAGGAGGGAGAGTGCGGCCAGGGCGCGCAACATCCCGGCATCATACCGCATTGCCGCTTTGTGGCGCGATTCCCCCTTGGTATACTCCGGCCGATGACCCTCCCCCTGCGCCCGCGAAGGACGTAGCGTGGCCGTGCCGACCGTTCGCCCACGCCTCGCGTCGTGGGGATGCCCGCTCGCCGTCGCGCTCCTCACCGCCGCCGTCTTCCTCCCGGGACTTCGGAACGGGTTCGTGAACTGGGACGACGAGTTCAACCTCGTCAACAACCCCTACTACCGCGGCCTCGCGCCCGCCAACCTGGCGTGGATGTTCACGACGTTTCACTCGGGGCACTACCAGCCCCTGGCCTGGGTGACGCTCGGCTTCGACTACATGGCGTGGGGGATGAACCCGGCCGGCTATCACCTGACCAGCCTGCTCCTTCACGCGGCGAATGCGTCCCTCCTGTACCTGCTGGTCCTGGCGCTCGTCCCGTCGGCGGGACGCGGGGGGGCGGCGGCCGCGGCGCTCTTCACCTCGATCCATCCCCTGCGCGTGGAGTCGGTCTCCTGGGCCACCGAGCGCCGCGACGTCC
>JAHFOZ010000208.1 GCA_023261405.1 Planctomycetota bacterium | reverse complement strand
GGATGCGCGCGCCGCCGCGGAGCTTCTCCGCGGCGACAAGACTCCTGATCCCCGAGAGGGTCTTCTTCTTCGGGAGGGAGATCAGCGTGGGCAGATAGGCCGTGACGCCGTGGGAGAGGAGGCGCTTCCCGATTTCGAGGACCTGCGCGGGGGTCGTGCCGCTGAAGGAGTGGCCGAAGCCGCCGTTGATCTGGGTGTCGATGAGGCCGGGGGAGGCCAGGAGCCCCTCCGCGCGGATCACGCGGGCCCCGTCGGCGCGGATCCTGGAGGCGATCTTCCGGACCTTCCCGCCGGAGAGCAGGAGGTCGCCCCGCTCGAGGATTCCCGCCTCCGTGAGGATGGAGCCGCCGGAGATCAGCGTGGCCTGGGGCATGGGGGCCGATTATGGACCCACCCAACCGCGCTGTCAAAATTTATCATGGGACTCCGGGGCCCCTTCGCGCGTCTAAGGGAGTAGGAATGAGACTCCTCCCGGCGCTCCTCGCCCTCGGCGTTCTCGCCCCCGCCCAGGAGGGCTGGTGGAAGCCCGGGTGGAAGCACCGCCGCACGATCATCCTCAAGAACGGCGCCGAGGCGGACCTGAAGACGGGCTACCCGATCGCCATCGAGATCGACCTGGACTACCTGGGGCTGCGCGAAAAGGTCTCGAAGGACCTGCGGGACCTGGCGATCGTCCATCGGGGATCGCGGATCCCCTGCGCCCTGCTCCCAGGACGGAAGGAATCCTCGCGCACCCTCTGGTTCCGCTCCGCCGCGGACCTGGCCGCCGGCGCGAAGGACGCGGGCTACGCGCTCTACTACGGGAACCCCGCCGCGGCTCCCGAGGCGGCAAGCCCGGAGGCGATCTTCGACGCCTTCCAGGACTTCTCCGACCCTGACGATTTCCGCAGGATGTTCGACGTGGACCGCGACCTGACGTGCGTCGCGGAGGACGGGGCCCTCGTGATCCGCGACGTGTCGCCCGAGCGCAGCGAGATGTCGCCCGCGAGGATCGTCCTCAAGAGGCTCCCCTCCTCGCCCGGGTTCTCCCTCTCGCTCGACCTGGAGATCGATGCGTCGAACGCCGCGCCGGTGGGGCTGCTCGCGACGGTGGACATGAAGGATGCCGGCGTGGACGAGAAGGAGCTCAAGAAGAAGATCGGCGCGCTGATCGAGACGCTGGGCGACGTGGACTGGCAGGAACGCGAGAAGGCCACGCGCGAACTCATCAGGATCGGCAAGCCCGCGCTGCCGCTCGTGATCGAGGCCGCGCGGTCCAACGACGCCGAGGTGAAGTGGCGCGCCGAGCACATCGTGAAGGAGATGCGCGAGAAGGGCGCCTCGGCCACAATCGCCGCGGGGGTGAGCACGACCCCTTCCGATCTCCGCGGCCAGGCGGCGATCCTCTCGCAGGTCGGCGCGTCGCGCACGCGCGCGTCGCTCCCGGGCGGCTGGCCTCTGCGGATCCGCCTCACGATCCTGCGCGACCCGGAGGGGGACGTGCTCCTCCTCTGGAACGACGGGAACCCCAAGAAGGGGGTGCTCAAGGGGGAGGTGGCACAGATCGGCCTGAGCGTGTGGAAGACCACCAACGCGCCGCTCGGCAAGGTCCGCATCGACAACGTGACGCTCCGCCGGCACGTGCACGACGACCACAAGCCCACGCACGTGCTGGAGGTGGAAGAGGCAAGACCGTAGCACGTAGCTTCGAGCTATAAGCTCTCAGCTACAAGCTCGCTTTTCACACCGCCAGGCGCGACGCGCCCGCGCGGAGGTACCAGCGCAGGAGCGACCGGGCGTGCGTCCCGGGGTCGAAGAGTTCCCGCGCGTGGTCGAGGCCCTTCGCGCCGAGGCGGAGAGCCTCGTCCGGGTCTCCCCACAGGTACTCCATCTGGGTCCGCAGGCCGTGGAGGTCGCCCGGCCCGCAGAGAAACCCGGTGACGCCCTCGAGGACGAGCTCCGGCGCCGCACCCGACCAGCTGGCCACGACGGGGCGCGCGGCCGCCATCGCCTCGGCAACGCCGGGCGCCCACGGCTCGGGGCGGGAGGAGAGCGAGACCACGAAACGCGCCTCTCGAACGTCGCCCTCGTCGCGCAGAGGGATGGAGGGGCACTCGCACGCGGCGAGTTCCATCCACTCCCGCGCCACCGCGTCGCGCGGATCCACGCAGGCCAGGACGTAGGAACCTCGGCTCCGTTCGAGCCCGCCGGCCCGCACGGCATAGTGGAGCTGCCCAAGACGGTAGTCGAGGTCCGCGCCTGAGGCCCTGATCTTCTGAAGGGCGATCTTGCTGGGCGCCACCACCCAGTCGGCCCGGGAAGGCCGATCCCCGGTCGTGTGGACGACCGGGACGCCGTGGCCCGTGAACGCCTCCGCCACCCACGATTCGTCGCTCAGGACGTGGGCAATCTCGGGGCGCGTGCGTTCGAGGAGGAACCCGGCGAGCCGGCCGTACTCGCGGCGGTCGGCCCGGAACCCGGGGATGCCCGCCCAGGGGCGGATGAGGACCCCGTGTCCCAGCGCCTTGAGCGCATCCGCCAGGGTGCCCGCATAGGCGGCCGGGTAGGTGCCCGGCCCTTCGACCATCAGGATCTTCACGTTTTCCCCCTCTCCAAGATTTGCCCGCGATGCCGTTTAGAGCCGCTCGACGCGGCCGCCGGCCCGCTCCCAGGCCTGCAGCCCGTGTCCGGGCAGCGCGCCGGGCGCGGTCACGACCGCGTCGGGCCCCGCCGCCTCGATCACGCAGGGATCGCAGACCCGGAGCCCCTCGCGGACCCGGCCGAGCCACGCGGGTTCCGCGTCGACGACCGCGCGGACCTCGAGGCCCGAGCGGCGAGCGACGCGCACCGCCAGGTCCGACGAGTCTCCGCCCCCGTAGAGGACGACCGATCGCAGGCCCGCTTCGTAGAGCCCTGTGAGCCGCGCCTCCACCGAATCCTCGAGGCGCGAATAGAGCTGCACCACCTCGCAGGACATCTCCGCGAAAAGCGCGTCGCGCCGCTCGGCGCCCGCGCCGGTGAGATGATACCGGTAGGTGCGATTGGTCTCCCCCGTGACCTCGAGGAATCCGCGGCAGACCAGGTCGTCCACGTAGGCGTTGACCATCGTGGCGCTCACGGAGGCCGCGCGCGCGAGCCGCCGCTGACTCACGATCCCGGCCCTTCCGATCTCGGTGAGGACGGCGAGCTCGCGGACGTCGCGGGAGGGACGGATCATCTGCAGGGCATCGGTCAGCATCGTTCGTTCACCTTTCACGGACGCCGCTCCGGCGTCCGTAAGGTTATCGATCGGAGGGGGGCGAAAACTGAAGCCGCGCCGCGAGGAGGGCGTCGCAGACCTCGCGCACGGCGCCGCGCCCGCCGGTCCGGGAGGTGCGCCAGTGGGCGACGCGGAGGACTTCGGCGGCGGCGTCCGCCGGGGCGATCGCGAGGCCGGCGGCGCGGAGGGGGCCCAGGTCGTTGAGGTCGTCGCCCATGTAGGCGGCGTCCGCGGGGATGATCTTCCGGGAGGCGAGGAAGCGGAGCAGCGTGGAGCGCTTGTCCTCCACGCCGGAGTACACGTCGCGCACGCGGAGCTTCGCCGCGCGCCGGAGGAGGGCGTTGCCGGTCTCTCCCGAGATGAAGGCCACGGCCACGCCCGCCTCCTGCACGAGGCGCAGGCCGAGCCCGTCCTTGACGTCGAAGCGCCTGAGCGGCTCGCCGCGGGCGCCGTACCAGAGCCCGCCGTCGGTGAGCACGCCGTCCACGTCGAGGATGAAGGCGCGCAGGCGGGCGAGGCGCCGCGCGAGGGCGGCCCCCCGGAGCCGGCTCACGGGGCGGTCCCGGAGACGCGGGCGACGTGCCGGCCCACGTCCTCGAGCACGCCGCGCCAGACCGGCAGGAGCGCGCGCAGCTCGTTCTGGGCGAGCTCCGTCGCGCGGAGCAGGTCCTTGAAATCTACCGCGGCGGTGAAGCGCCGGATCGAGTCGCGCATGGAACGGAAGCGGGACTCGGCGGGCTGTCCCCCCGCCTCGAGCTTCGCGAAGTCGAGCCCGGACAGCGTCCCCACGTCGTGGATGCCGCGCAGGAGGATGTCCCACCCGGTGCCGCAGCCGTCGAGTTTCTCGAGCGCCTTGCTGTACTCCGAGGTCCCCACGAACGCCATGGCGTCCTCGTGGGAGCGCTCGAGGTTCCGGAAGTGGCCCTGCAATCCCGAGAGGGTGTTCACGGAGAATTCGAAGGGGTCCATCGTCCGCACTTCGAGGAGGCCGAAGCCGCCCGGCGAGAGTTCCGAGATCTCCTTCTGGCGGTCGGAGGAGAGGGTCTCCCCGTCCAGGACCAGGGCGACGACGGCACGGCGGCGGGTGCGGGTGGAGCGCTGCAGCGATTCGAAGAGGTCGCGGAAGGTGCTGCCCGACTCCGGGGCCATGAAGCCCTGGCTGCCGTCGACCACCACCTCCATGGGGCTCGACTATAGACCGCCCCTCCAGAACGGTCAACCCATTTGCCGATAGTATCTACCAGGGGTTCCTACATGCACGGAGAGGGTCCATGATCCGTTTCGCGGCGGCCGCCATCCTGGGCGCCTACCTGGCCTCCTGCACCTCCCCCGGGATCGACCTGCCCGACGGCGAGTCGGCCGTGACGCAGGTCACGGGCGGCCGCTCCGGCGCGGACCGCGACCCCGAGGTCTCCGCCGACGGGAAGACCCTCCTCTACGCCTCCTCCTCCTTCGGGGGCGACCTCGACCTTTTCGTGAAGGAGATCGGGTCCAACACGGCGGTGCGGCTCACGACGCGCGAGGGCAACGAGCGCTTCCCCAAGTTCAACCCCACAGCCCCCCGCCAGGTGGCCTTCTGCGCCGACTGGAGCGGCGAGTGGCAGGTCTACGTGATGGAGGACTACGAGCGCAGCCCCGACCGGATCGTCCAGGTGAGCGACGCGGGGAGCCACAACATCCACCCGAGCTGGTCTCCGGACGGCCGCACGCTGGTCTGGTGCAGCACCGAGGACCTGGGGAGCGGAGACTGGATGCTGGCGGTCCGCGAACTCTCGGCGAGCCGAACGCGGGTGCTGGAGGGCGTGGACGGCCTGCTCCCGGAGTGGTCGCCGCAGGGGGACACGATCGCCTTCCAGCGGATGCGGCGGCGGGACGGCTGGTTCGGCTCGATCTGGACGCTGCGCTACGAGGCCGGCCAGGTGCGCGACCTGCGCGCCGTCTTCTCGAGCGACGACTGGGCGGCGATCAATCCCTCCTGGTCTCCCGACGGCCGCCGGCTCGTATTCGCCACGGTGGCGCAGAGCCGGGCCCGGGCCGGCGTGCTCCACGAGAGCGACGACGTGTGGACCGTGGGGGCGGACGGCTCCTTCCCCGCGCGCCTGACGACCTCCCCCGCCTCCGACGGCATGCCCTGCTGGGCGTCGGACGGCCGCGTCTACTTCGTCTCCTCCCGCGGCGGCTCCGAGCGCATCTGGAGCCTGGTCCCGCGGGCCCCGGGCGCGCCGTAGGCTGCCCGGAGCAGGGGTCCCGCACCAAGACACAGCCTGGAGTTCCTTGGGGCATGTCACGGTGAGCCCCAGTGGCATCCCGTGACACTTTGTCACGGGGAGGCCCAGGGGCATTTCGTGACAGGGTTGGCCGGTGGGATTGACCGGGAGCAACCCCGACCGGCCTTTTCAGGCCAGGTCGGGGTCTCCCGGGGGATCACAATGTAAGCCGCAGCGGAGCACACGCTCCCGCCCGGGCCCCTCGGTACTTCGACTCGGCTCAGTACTGGGGCGCGGGCGCTCCCCTCCGAACCCACGGAAATGGGCTGCGCTCCGGCCTACTCCTGCGATCCCGAAAGGTTCGCCTGCATCGATTCGCCGGGCTGTCTCCCTGCGGGCCATCCGGGGAATCCATGCAGGCGCACCACGGGTTCCACGGTGCATATCGTCGGACTGCGACGGGGGACTTGATCGAAAAGACGTGCGCTTCGAAAAAAGCCTATCAAGACGCCCGCGCGAGAGACGAGAAGCCGTCCAGTTCCTCGAGCACCCGCAGCGCGCGATGGCCCTCCTGGACGAGACGGTCCAGCACCGCCTCGCGGGCTTCTGTCACTCTCCGCAGCGCGCCCGACGCGATGATGGCCGCGTTCTCCGGCCGGGCGTAGAGGTCGCTCCCGGCCGCCGTGCGGAGCGAGGAGAGCGGACCTCCCCAGGCGATCCCCCCGGCCGAGACGACGGGCGCACCGAGATCCGCGGGGTCCAGGGAAGGGATCCCCAGGACCACACCCTCCGCTGAAAGCTCCCACGGCCCCGAGCCCCGGACCGTGAACCGGACCCGGCCCGTCTTCGCGACGGACGGATCGAGATCCACGCGACCGCGGAAGCCGGCCGTGCAGACGAACACGGAGGCGCCGAGGCCGCGGATCCGCCCGCCCTCAAAGGAGATCTCCGCGTCGTCGCCGCGAGACTCGCCCAGGCCGCCCGTGAAGACGCCCGGGCCGCCGATCTGCTCCACCCGGAGGAAGGCTTCCGTCCCGCAGCGGAGCGTGCGGAGCAGGCCCTCCTCGGCGCACAATCCCGTGCGCTCGCGGGTGGCCGACACGACCGCCCGGAGCTCTGTCGAGCGCGCGCCCTCCGCCAGCGGGACCACGACGTCGCCGCAGGGACCGGTGAGCCGGAGCGTCACGGGCCCGCCCTCGGCGACCGCCTCGCCGGGATCCAGCGACCGGGCC
Source organism: Planctomycetota bacterium (assembly GCA_023261405.1). Lineage (GTDB taxonomy): Bacteria > Planctomycetota > MHYJ01 > MHYJ01 > JACPRB01 > JACQFK01. Next base: position 2,208 of record JAHFOZ010000208.1, on the reverse strand, counting down.
AGCGGCGCCCAGGCGGCGCGCGGCGCCCGCAGGATCTCGAATTCCATGGCGCCCGGACGCGCCTCCAGCACCCCGATGGCCGCCACTCCGGGAAGCGAAGCCGCGTCCGCCTCGAGCCGCCCGAACTCCTCCGCGGCGAGGACCCGGAGCGCGTCGAGCGCCCCGTCGACGTACGACTGCTCCGTGGCCCGGCTCTCGCCCGGGAGGAAGGCGTCCCGCGCCGTCTCCGCCGCGCCCCGGATGCCCTCGATCCACTGCTCCGCCGCGGAGAGCGCCGCCTCGGCGCCCGCGAGCCGGTCGTGCTGCGTCATCGGATCCCTCCCTCCGTGCCGGGCCGCAGGTCCAGGGTCGCCCCCGGCTCCTCCGCGGCGCGCGCGTACTTTCCGTACTGGGCCACGATCATCTTCGCCAGGCCGATCCCGCCGCCCCGGCCCGCGGCCGCGTCGGCGAACTGCTGGTCCATCATGCCGGTGAAGATCTCCTCGCCCCGCCCGCCGTCGAACAACTCGTTCTTCTGGATCGTCGCGCGCATGGACTTGAGGAGCGTCTGCACGAAGATCGACTCGAAGGCGCGGGCCGCCTCCTCGAGCTGCTTCCCGCCCGCCGGCCGGCCGGCGCCCACCCCGTCGAGCGGCATCATCACTGGGACTTCACCTCGGCCTTGATGAGGCCGGCGTGGTGGAGCGAGCGGACGACGTCCACAATCTGCTGGTCGCCCAGCGCGGGCCCCACCTTCTCCATGAACTCCGAGAGCTTCTGTCCCTCGCGCGCATGGAAGACGCCGGGGCGCGACCCGGGCCCCGCGGGAGGGACCATCACGCTGCCCTCGCGCAGGCGCACCTCGCCGGTCCAGCTGACGGTCTTCGTGGCGTCGTTGATGACGACCGCCGCCGTCTCCACCGAGGAGAGCGTCACCGGAAGGTTGAGGACCGCCTCGAGCCAGCGGACGGGCTCGCGCACGAAGTCCGTTTCTGGCGGGTTGCCGGTGATCTGCTTGTACTCCTCGATCGTGGGGATCGCGATCTCGAGGGAGCCGCCGTCCAGGGCCGTCGCGACCTTCATGCGCCGGCCGCCGCCCGCCACCGCTTGGGCGTTGACCTGCTGCGTGAGCTGGCCCGCGAGGGTGAGATCCGGCTTTCGGAGGAGGAGCCTGAAATACCGGCGCGCGCCCGCCGCTTCCGCCCGCTCCTGCACGAACGCGTGGACGAGTTCCTTCTCCGTGATCGCCCCGCCGGGCACGAGGGCGGCGGTGGGGTTGCCGCGCTTGGCGTCGCCCTGCATCACGAGGCGCCCCGAGGCGAGGGCGTAGATGTTCGGGTCCTGCCGGCCGAGCGGGCCGCGGAGGTCGGTGAGCTGGAGCTCGCCGCCCGCGAGCGAGCGCGCGTCGCCCACGGCGGAGACGGAGACGTCGAGCCGCGTGCCCTTCTTCTGGAAGGGGGCCAGCTCGGCGAGGACCATGACCAGCGCGGCGTTCCGGGCGTTGATCTCGACCACGGCGTTGTCCGCGGGCACCATGTTCTGGAGCATGTTCCTCAGGACGCGGGCGGATTCGCCCTTGGGGCTGTCGCCGTTCCCGTTGAGGCCCGTGACGATGCCGTACCCGCGGAGCTTGTTCGCACGCGCGCCGTCCACCTCGACGAAGTCCTTGACGTACTGCGCGTGAGCGGCGAGGGGCGCCGCCAGCAGGGCCGCGAACGCGATCAGGGTCCGTTTCATCCCACGACCTCCGAAATCGGCCCGGGACGGGCGGGCCGTGCGGCCCGCCCTGTCCCAGGACCAGGAGAGGGGTTAAGGTGCGCATTCAAGGCGCCCCCGGCGGGGGGCGCCGCGACGGTCAATGGGGCGCGAGCCCCCGTATCCCCCGGGATTGATCCCCCGGACGACTCGCGCCAAGGATGCATCGACAGCAAAGTGGAATCCGAACTAACCCCAAAGACACCAAGACACAAAGGGGGCCTTGAAGAGAGTTCCGGGAAACCGGTCCTGGGTGTCTTCGTGTCTTTGGGGTTCATTTCACGCTCTTACGGTCAGAAGGGCCACAGCTTGCCGAGGATCCAGCCCAGCCAGCCCGGCTTGGCCACGTCGCCCACGGAGCCCTCGGCGTCGTAGGACACGTTGAGGTTCGCGATGCTGTCGGAGCGGACCGCGCCGTTGACGACCACGAGCGGGCTCACCTCGCCCGTCAGCTTGATGGTCTCCTCGTCCGCG
>JAHFOZ010000207.1 GCA_023261405.1 Planctomycetota bacterium | reverse complement strand
AACTCGTCACCCCTTCGCAGAACCAGAGCGCCTGGGTCGGGACCGCCTTCGTGTAGTCGAAGGGCCCCAGCTCAAAGGGCCGGATGCGCTTCACGTTCCACAGGTGAAAGTACTCGTGCGAGCTAACCGACGCCGCCAGCAGCGGGTACGCCTTGATCGCCGCGTAGGTCATCGAGATGTCCGTGGAGTTCAGGTGCTCCAGGCCCCGCCCACCCGGCCGGTCGTTGAAGTGATAAAAAAAGACGTAGCGTTCGAAGGGCACGGCCCCGAAGATCTTGTTCTGCTCCCGTACGATCTTCCGGCACATGTCGGACAGCTTCTGGCCGTCTACCGGCCCGCGGGCGTGGATCACCAGCTGATACTTCGCCTGGTCCGCCTCGAACTCCACCAGGTCGAAGGTCCCCAGCTCCGTCGGGCAGTCGATGAACGTGTCGTAGTCGCGGGCCTTGTATAGCTCCCCATCCCGATCGAGGCCCGTCCCCACCCTCCACCCCTCGGGCAGCTTGAACCGCACGGCGCAGGGGGTGTCCTTCCGGTCCCGCAGGTAGAAGTACGTGTCGGGCCCGGCGATGAAACAGTGGTCCTTGTCCATCCGGCTGGCCTCTACGGACAGCTCATACTGGACCGTCACCGTGGCGGCCCCTCCCGTCTTGACCTTCCACGTCTGGTCGTCCTCGGGCCACACGTCCAGCTTCGCCCCGCCCTTCCCCGAGGCCCGGACGTTCCTCACCGCCCGGCTGTACTTGACCACCCGGTAGGCCCCGGGCGCCCAGGCGGGGATGGCCAGCCGGAGCTCGTCCTGGGTGTTGTGGGCGACCTCCAGGGAGACCTGGATGTGGGCGCTCGCGGGGTCCGTCACGTCCACCTGGAAGGACAGCGCCGTCCGGGGCAGCGCTTCCTGTGCATAGACCGGCGCCGCCAGCAGCAGCGCCACGCCCACGATCCACCGACGGGCCATCCGATTCTCCTTCGAGACTTCCCTAATAATACAGCCCGCGGCCGGCAAATCCGGTCCATCCGGGGCTATAATCGACAGGTGAAACAGGCCAATCCCCTCCTCCTCGGGCAGATCGCCGTCCGCGAGGGCTGCATCTCCCCCCAGGAGCTGGAGGAATGCCTCCGCGCTCAGACCGTCTCCGACCCCCCCCGCAAGCTCGGGGCCGTCCTGGTCGAGCGCGGCCACCTCACCCCCGAGAAGCTCAAGTCCCTCATGGAGATCCAGCGCCTCCGCCTCGACACCATCGCCTCCGACCCCGAGCGCGGCGGCCTTTTCGGCCAGATCGCCCTCCGCCTCGGCTGCGTCACCCAGCTCCAGCTCGACGAGTGCCTCCGCGAGCAGCAGTCCAGCGCCCAGGACGGCAGCCCCGTCCTCCTCGGCCAGATCCTCCTCCGCAAGGCCTACATCACCACGGACCAGTTCCTCCAGATCCTCGGCAAGCAGCGCCGCGAGGTCGTCAAATGCCCCGGCTGCGACACCTCCTACGACGCCCACGACCAGACCGACGGCGCCAAGTTCGTCTGCACCCGCTGCGGCACCGTCGTCCAGATCCCCTTCCGCCAGACCGAGCAGCGGACCCCGGGGGACGGCGGCACGCAGAAGCTCCTCCGCCAGGCCCTCCAGGAGACCCGCGGCGAGATGATCGGCCGCTACGTCATCCTCGAGCAGATCGGCCAGGGCGGCATGGGGGTGGTCTACAAGGCCCTCCACCGCGACCTCAACCGCATCTTCGCCCTCAAGGTCCTCAAGTCGGGCGACCTCACCACCTTCGACACCATCCGTCGCTTCCAGCGCGAGGCCCGCCTCGCCGCCAAGCTCAAGCATCCCCATATCGTCTCCGTCCACGACGCCGGCGAGGAGGAGGGGATCCACTACCTCGCCATGGAGTACATCGAGGGCGAGCCCCTCTCCGCCCGCATCATCGCCCGCCGCGGCCGCCTCCGGGAGAACGTCGTCCTCATGGAGAAGGTAGTCCGCGCCGTGGCCTACGCCCATGCCCAGGGCGTGATCCACCGGGACCTCAAGCCCGCCAACGTCATGATGGACGCGGCCGGCGAGCCCCACATCATGGACTTCGGCCTCGCCAAGCACTCCACGGACGGCTCCTTCCTCACCCGCACCGGCGCCTTCCTCGGCACCGCCTTCTACATGTCCCCCGAGCAGATCCAGGGCGACGGCGCCGTGGTGGACGGCCAGAGCGATGTCTACTCCCTCGGCGTCATGCTCTACGAGGTCCTCTCCGGCAAGCTCCCCCACGGCGGCGAGAACAGCGCCGAGATCTTCAACAAGATCATCCACGCGGAGCCCATCGACATCCGCAAGATGAATGCCAAGATCCACCCCGACCTCGAGACCCTCTGCATGAAAGCCCTCGAGAAGGACCGCAACGGCCGCTACTCCTCAGCCGAGGCCATGGCCGATGAGCTCCGCCGTCACCTCGAGGGAGAACCCATCCTCGCCCGGCCCATCGGCCCCCTGGCCCACCTCTGGCGACGGCTCCGCAAGAACCCCGCCGTGGCGGTGGCCGCGGTGGCGCTCCTCCTCCTGGCGGTCACCGGCGGGGTCCTCCTCTTCTCCGCCCTCCGCAGCGCCCAGCGCTACGACGACCACGTCGCCCAGGTCCGCATCGCCCGCGACCGCGGAGACCTCGACCTCGCCAAGAGCGAGCTGGAGCAGGCCCTCGCCGTCCGCCCCGGCGACTCCGACGCCACCCGCATCCTCCTCGAGATCCTCGAGCAGGTCCGGCGCCGCAAGGAGCGGGGACTCGAGCGCGAGCGTTCCCAGGGACGCCGCGAGAAGGCGGCCCCCAGGATCCAGGAGGCCCGCAAACGCCTCGAGGAGTTCGCCGCGCGCGGCGACGCCGACGTCAGCTCCACCTGCGCCCAGGCGGAGAAGCTCCTCGACGAGGCCCTCGCCATCTGCCCCGGCCACGAAGAGGCCCTCCTCTGGATGGCCCGGTCGCGCCTCCTCCGCGGCGACCTTGAGGGCGCCCTGCGCCACCTCGACGAGGCCTGCCGCGACCAGATCTTCGACGAGGCCCTCCTCGAGCGCGGGCGGCTCCTCCTGCGCCAGTACCGCCGCCCCCGCGGCCTCCCCGAAGTGCTCATCCGCGAGGACCGCCCCCTCTTCACCGACCCCTCCCCCGATTCGCCCGCCGCCATCGGCCTCCGGGCGCGCGCGAGGATCGACCTGGAGGCGGTCCGCGCCCGCACCGAAGTCGCCTGGATGCACCGCTTCGCGGAGGCGGCCCTCGAGTTCCTCGACGCGCGCTTCGAGGCGGCCGAGGAGCGGCTGACCTCCTACCTGCAGGACTATCCCTCCGACGCCGAGGCGCTCGCCCTGCGCGGCCTCTCGCGGCTCTACCGCGCGCGGCCCGACGCCGCCCTCGCGGACCTCACCCTCGCCCTCCGCTCCCGCCCGGCGGACGGTTTCCTCCGCGACTGGCGCGCCGTGGCGCGCTTCCTCATGAACGACGCCCCCGGGGCCCTCGAGGACCTCCAGCGCCCGGACGCCGACGCCTCGACCCTCCAGATCCGCGGGGCGCTCCGCCACGCACGGGGGGACTTCCGCGAGGCCCTCGCGGATTTCCAGAAGGCGGTCGAGGCCTCCCCGCACGCCGCCGATCCGCTCGCCGGGCGCGCCGCCGCGCAGGCCGCGCTCGACCGGCTCCCCGAGGCAGACGAGGACTACTCGCGCGCGATCGCGCTCGCCCCCGGGGAGCCCGCCTACCACGAGAGTCGCGGCCTCCTGCGGTTGCGGGCGGGGCGCCGCGCCGAGGCGGCCCGCGACCTCGAGCGGGCTATCGAGCTCTCCCCCTCGCGGAGGGCTCGGGTGCAGCCCGCGTTGGACGCCGCCCGAAAGAGTTGATCCGGGCAGGCGTATATAGGATGGGGACGGATGGACACGGGTAAGAGCGACAATTCGTTCGGACAGACCGCCGTGAGCCTGGGCTACCTCACGGAGGCCCAGGTCCAGGAGTGCATCCAGGTCCAGGCCAAGATGCGCGAGCTGGGCGTGGACGAACCCCTGGGCCAGGTCCTCGTCAAGAAGGGCTACCTCACCGCCCTCCAGAATACCAGCGTCCTCAAGAAGCTCGGCGTCCACACCAACCCGATCCCGGGATACACGATCCTGGGCAAGATCGGCCAGGGCGGCATGGGCACCGTCTACAAGGCCAACCAGACGAGCGTCAACCGCACGGTGGCGATCAAGATCCTCGTCCAGTCGGCGACGAAGGACAAGACCTACGTCGCGAGGTTCGTCCAGGAAGCCAAGGCGGTCGCCGCCCTCAGCCACCCGAACCTCATCGGCGCCATCGACGTGGGCGAGGCCTCCGGGATCTACTACTTCGTGATGGAGTACGTGGTCGGCAAGAGCTGCCGCGAGCTGCTCAACACCGGCGGCCCCTTCGAGGAGAAGAGGGCCATCGAGGTCGCCATCCAGATGGCCGAGGTGCTCGACCACATCCACCAGCACAAGGTGGTCCACCGGGACATCAAGCCCGAGAACATCCTCCTCACGCCCGAGGGGGTCGTGAAGCTCTGCGACCTGGGCCTGGCCAAGTCCACCGCGTCCATGGAGCAGTCGCTCACGCAGACGGGCCTCACGGTGGGCACGCCCTACTTCATGTCCCCCGAGCAGGTGCGCGGCGACAAGGACATCGACATCCGCGCGGACCTCTACTCCCTGGGCGCCACGCTCCACTACCTGGTCACGGGCCGCTTCCCGTACGAGGGCAAGAGCGCCGCCGAGACCATGAGCATGCACCTCACCCGGCCCGTGCCGGACCCGAAGAAGCTCGCGCCCTCGTTGAGCGACGACTTCTCCGCCGTGGTGCAGAAACTCATGGCGAAGGACCGCGCCCAGCGCTACGGGGTCCCCTCGGAACTCGTGGACGACCTGAAGAAGATGAAGGTCGGGAGCGCTCCCCAGCACGCCCGCGCCCACATGTCGCGCATCCACCTCCACCAGAAGGCGCACAGCCACACGCGGCAGGCCGCTGCGAAGTCCTCGCCCGGCTGGCCGGTGGCGGCCGCGGTGGGGGCCGTGGCGCTGCTGGCGGTGATCTTCCTCGTGAGCGGGTCAGGCGGTGGGCCGCCGGAGGGGGGCGCGAAGCCTGCCGGTCCCGCGGCGGCAAAGCTGCCGGAGACGGCACCGGCCGCCACCCCCGAGGCTCCCAAGGACGACCCCGTCAAGGCGGGGGAGGCGGGACGCCTGTTCGCCTCGGCCAACCTCCTGTTCGGCCAGGAGAATTGGACCCGGGCCCGGACCGAGTTCGTCAAGCTTCGCGACGGCTTCGGCGCGCTCCAGTACACCCAGGGGAAGATGGCCGAGATCGGCGAGAAGCTCGGCACCTGTGATCTGAAGGCCCGGGAGGCCGAGGCGGCCGGGCAACGGCGCATCGACGAGGCCCTCGCGGCGACGCGGGAGCAGCGGTGGGCGGATGCGCTCCAGAGCTACCAGGAACTCGTCAAGTCGGGACGAGCGGAGTACCAGCCCGAGGTGGAGCACTGCAGGGCCGAGCTCGAGGCCGAGGACGTGGTGCGCGAGACGCTCAAGGCGCGCGACGAGTCCCGGTGGATGGACGTGCTCACCCGGCTCGGCGAGCTGCAACGGAAGCACCCCGAGGCCGCGGTGACGAAGAAGCAGGCGGACACCCTCAAGGGGGTGGCCAAGCACGCCCTCGAGGAGGTGGCCGCCTCCAAGGACCTGTCCGACGCCCGCAAGGCGCTGGATGCGTCCAACTGGGCGCAGCTGGCCGCGAGCCTGCGGGACCTCGAGGCCTGCCGCGAGGCGTCCTCCTACCGGAAGGCGGAGGCCGAGATCAAGGAGCTCCGGAACAAGCTCCTGGAGCACGGGAAGATGGAGATCGAAAAGACCGCCGTTCAGGCATGGAACGACGCCGACCGCCGCTTCGCGAGTTTCCTCCAGGAGAAGAATTTCGACGGGGCGGCCGACGAGATGCGCGCCTTCATGAACAACTACGCGGTCACCGAGTTCTACAAGGGCCGCCGGGCCGAGATCGACGGGCGCATCGCCGATTGCACGCGGCGGAAGGACGCGGCGCGGAAGGTGGATGCCCAGGCCCTCCTCACGTCCCACACGACCGACTTCAAGAAGGGCAACTTCGACGCCGCGCTCGAGGAGGCCAACCGGCTTCTCACCGAGTACCTGGACGTGCCGGTCGTCAAGCAGTCCGAGAAAAAGATCCGTGACAACAAGGCCGCCTGCGAGGACCGATCCAAGATCGCGGGACTGCTCCTCGTGGAGATGGAGTTCGACGACCTGCCCGGCCAGTGGAACGCCACCCGGGCGCAGGCCGCCAACACAGGGGAGGAGCCCTACCAGGGCAAGCGCGCCGCCCGCATCACCCTGCAGTCCGGCGGCCGGGTCTCCCACCCCCTCCACGGCATGACGGCCCGTGCGGAGATCGTGACCTTCTGGGCCCGCTCGAAGATCCGGGGCGTGACCGTGTCCGTGGACGTCACCTTCGTCGAAAGCAGCGGGATGAACAACCTGTATTACCCGAAGGAGTTCACGTTCGGGGCCGACTGGAAGCCGTACCAGGCGGTCCTCTCGGAGCTCAAGCAGCAGACCAACGACGGGAAGACGAGCAAGCGCCCCATAGACCCCGCCGGGATCATCCAGGTCCAGTTCTCCCCGGCCGACAGCTCCTCCGGCGGGAACCAGGCGCTCGAATTCCAGGTGGACAGCCTGCGGGTGGAAGCGAAGCGCTGAGCCCCCGGTTAACGTTCGTCAACTGCACATCGAGTCGATCCAGCGCCGCTGGATCTCCCCGAGGTCCTTCTCCGTGACGTGGTGGTACCAGACGTTCTCGGGGTAGACGCAGACGTTGGGCCCCACGGCGCACTGGCCCAGGCACATCGCGCGGGAGATGCGGCAGCGGCCCTTCAGGTCCTTCGACTTCATGTAGTCCTTGAGCTTCTTCTGGAGCTCCGCGGACCCGCGGTTGGCGCAGGCGTCCTCCCCGGGCTCCCGCTCGTTGCAGCAGACGAAGAGGATGCGCTCGAAGGGTGGCTTGGGGAATTCCTCCATCCCCCCAGAGAAACACCCCCGGCGGGGGGACGCAAGCGAATTGTGGGCCGGCGGGATCAGGACCACCGGGTGAACCGGAACCCGCGGCCGTCGTGTTCGACATAATCCCGCGTCCCGCCGCACCAGTCCCCCATCAGGTAGACGTCCCGTCGCCGCCCGCCGATTTCCGCCGACTCGTGGCGCGGCTGATGGATGTGGCCGCAGATGAGGACGTCCGCCCCCTGCTCGAAGAGCGGCCGGGCCTTCGAGAGGATCTCCTCCCGCTCCCACCGCACCTGCGGGGTCGTCTTCACGGAGACCTTCCGGAACCCTCCGATGAGCCGCTTCATCGCGACCGCCGGGATCTGGAGCCAGAGGTCGCGGATGGGCTTCGAGCGCGCCATCGTCCGGTAGGCGGTGTACTTCGCGTTCGTGTTGTAGACGAAATCGCCGTGGGCCAGGAGGACCGTCCGGTCGCCGATCTCGATCCGCGCCCGGTCGCCCAGGATGGCGATGCCGGTCGCCTTCTCGAACTTCTCATCGACCATGTAGTCGCGGTTGCCCCGGATGAAGAAGGTGCGGCTCTTCCGCGCACGACGCCGGAGGGCCTCGAGGGCCTTCGCGTAGTCGGGCCCCTGGAGGTGCTTCGGCCCGATCCAGTAATCGAAGATGTCCCCGACGAGGTAGAGGGCATCGCAGTCCTGCTCGAGGAACTCGAAGAACGCGCCGTTCCGCCCGTCGTCGTCGTTCGGCCGCAGGTGCACGTCGCTCACGAACAGGGTGCGCGTCATGCAGGAACTATAGCGACCCCGGCCGGCTCACGCCAGCTGAGGCAGCGGCCCGCCGCCGCAGAAGTCCGGGTTCCCGAACTTCTGGATCGGGTGGCCGAACGCGTGGGCGAAGGCCAGCAGGAGCCGGTTGTGCGGCAGCCTGGGGACCTTCACCGAGCGCCCCATCCGGAAGCCCGGCGCGCCGCCCACGAGGACGAACGGGGTGTTGTCCAGCGTGTGGGAATTTCCCTTCCCGAGCTCGTTGGTCCAGACGAGGAGCGTGTGGTCCAGCATGCTCCCCTCGCCGCCCGGCTCCGGGGTCTCCGCGAGCCGCTTCGCGAGAAAAGCCAGCTCGCCGCAGAACCACTTGTTGATCTTCGTGAGCCAGTCCTGCGCCTGCTTGTCGCTGTCGGGCTTGTGCGAGAGCTCGTGGTGCCGCTCGTCCACGCCGATCCAGCGCATGCGGGCCTGCCCCACCGAGCTCGTGTATTGCAGCGTCGCGACGCGCGCGAAGTCCGCCTTGAAGCTGTTCACCAGGAGCTCGATCTGCATCCGGCTCAGCCGCGGAAGGTTGTCGTTGTCGTCCTTCACGCCGCCCTCGAGCTTCGGCGTCTCCTGCCCCTCCTTCGGGGCCTGCGCCTCCTGGAGCTGCCGCTCCATCTCGCGCACGAACGCCGCGTGCTCCTCGAGGCGCTTGCGGTCCTCGGCGCCCAGGTTCGAGCCGAGCCTGGCGAGGTCCTCGCGCACCTCGTCCAGGATGCTCTTCAGCGCCTCCCGGTCCTTCACCTGCCCGTAGAGCTTCTTGAACATCTGGTAGGGGTCGCTCACCGGGGCGATCGGCTTGTTGGGGCCCGAGTACGACATCCGCGTCCACGTGTCGGCCCGCTCGGGGACCTGCACGCCGAACTCCAGCGAGCCGAAGCGCGTGCGCGTCTCGGGCTTCGCCTGGAGGAAGTTCTTGATCTCCTGGTCGATCGAGTGGCCGCTGGCCCACCCGGCGGGCGTGTGCGATCCGCCCTGGATATTGCCGGGGAAGAGCTCGACCCCCGTCAGGAGGCAGCCGATGCCCCGCATGTGGTTGTCGCCGTCGCCCCGCACCTTGTCGCAGACGCCGTGCAGGGTGAGG
>JAHFOZ010000206.1:7618-8930 GCA_023261405.1 Planctomycetota bacterium | reverse complement strand
CAGCCACATCGTGAAGGCGTTCGGGTGGTGGTCGCGGCCGTCGTCGCCGCCCTGGACCATCGGGGTCCGGCCGAACTCGCCGCCCCAGATGACGAGCGTCTCGTCGAGCAGGCCGCGCTGTTTCAGGTCTTGGATCAGGGCCGCGCTCGCCTGGTCCGTGTTCTTGCAGTTCTTCTTCAGGTCCGCCACCAGGTTGCCGTGCTGGTCCCAGGCCTCGTGGAAAAGCTGCACGAACCGCACGCCGCGCTCCACCAGCCGCCGCGCGAGCAGGCAGTTGTTCGCGAAGGACGGCTTGCCGGGCACGGCCCCGTAGAGGTCCAGGACGTGCTTCGGCTCCTGCGAGAGGTCCATGAGCTCCGGCGCGCTCGCCTGCATGCGGCCGGCCATCTCGAACGAGTTGATTCGCGTGGCGATCTCGGGGTCGCCCACCGCGTCGAGCCGCATCCGGTTCAGCTTCCCCAGGCTCTCGAGCGAGTCCTTCTGGAGGTCGGCGTCCACGCCGGCGGGGTTCGACAGGTAGAGCACCGGGTCGCCGGTGCCGCGGAAGGTCACGCCCTGGTAGAGCGTGGGGAGGAATCCGCTGCCCCAGTTGGAATTCCCGCCGCTCGGCCCCTTGCTGCCGGAACTGAAGACCACGAACCCGGGCAGGTTCTGCGATTCGCTGCCCAGGCCGTAAAGCGTCCAGGCCCCCATGCTCGGCCTTCCGAAAAGCGGCGAGCCGGTGTTCATGAGGATCTGCCCGGGCGCGTGGTTGAAGGCGTCCGTGACCATCGATCGCACGATCGCGATCTCGTCGGCGATCTTCGCGGTGTACGGGAGGAGCTCGGAAATCTCGGCGCCGCAGTCCCCGTGTCTTGCGAACTTGAACTTGGGGCCGAGGAGCTTCGAGTTCGGGTTGATGAACGCCGCCCGGTAGCCCTCGAGAAGGCCGGGAGGCGGGAGCGTGCCGTTGAACCTGGCGAGCTGCGGCTTGTAGTCGAAAAGCTCGAGGTGGCTGGGCGCGCCCGCCATGAAGAGGAAGATCACGTTCTTCGCCCGGGGCGCGAAGTGCGGCCCGCGCGGCGTCGCGCCCTCCTGCGGCGCGGCGTAGCCGGCCTTCTGGAGGATCGAGTGCAGCGCCATCGCGCCCATGCCGACGCCGCATTCCTTGAGGAACCAGCGGCGCGCGGCGCACGTGGGATCGCTCATCGGCTCATTCCTTCGTGATCGTCTCGTCCAGGTTGAGCAGGACCCGCGCCACCGCCGTCCAGGCGGCCAGCGTCGCGGCGTCCTCCCCCGGCTCCAGCGTCCCGGCCAGTTCCTTCGGGTCCGC
>JAHFOZ010000206.1:0-7608 GCA_023261405.1 Planctomycetota bacterium | reverse complement strand
CCGCCGCCGGCGAAGCGCCCCGACTGCCGCTTGAGCAGCGCAAGGAGCACGGCCGACTCCTCAGCCGCGGGCCGGCGCGACGTGCAGCGGCGGAAGGCGAAGGCCAGCCGCTCGGCGTCCGCGTCGCCGCCGTCCTTGAGCGCCAGGCGCGCCAGCCCCCGCGCGCATTCCATGAAGAGCGGCTCGTTGAGCGTGGTGAGCGCCTGGAGCGGCGTGTTCGACCGCGCGCGCTTCACGCAGGAGAAGTCGCCGTTCGGCGTGTCGAAGACCTGGAGCGCGGGGTGCGGGACCGACCGGTAGCGGAACGTGTAGAGGCCGCGCCGGAAGCGCCCGTCGCCCTTCTCGTCGATCCACACTTTCGGGCCGTAACTGGCCGGCGGCAGGAAGAGCGACGCGGGCGCCGGCGGGTAGACGCTCGGGCCGCCCATCTTCAGGTTGAGCAGGCCGCTTGCGGCGAGCGCGATGTCGCGGACGATCTCTCCCTCGACGCGAAAGCGCGGCCCGCGCGCGAGGAGGCGGTTCTCCGGGTCGCGCTCGAGGAGCGCGCGCGTGACCCTGGACGACTGCCGGTAGGTGCGCGACGTCACGATCAGGCGGTGCAGCTTCTTCGGGCTCCAGCCCTGGTCCATGAACTCCACCGCGAGCCAGTCGAGCAGTTCCATGTGGGAGGGCTGCTCGCCCTGGGAGCCGAAATCCTCGCTCGTCCGGACGAGGCCCGTCCCGAAATAGGCCTGCCAGGCCCGGTTCACCGCCGCGCGCGCTGCGGTCGGCGATTTCCGGTCCACCAGCCACTTCGCGAACGTGAGGCGGCTCACCGGGGCGCCGGCGGGCACGGGGTGCAGGAACGCGGGGCCTCCCGCCTTGACCGCCCGGTCCGGCTTCAGGAAGTCACCCCGCTTGAGGAGGCTCGTCATGCGCGGCCTCTCGCGATCCGCGAGCACGAGCTGCGACGAGCCCTCCGGATGCTGCTTCCAGAGTCCCTCGATCCGGTCGTTGGCTTCCTTCCATTCCTCGACCGTGACGCGGAAGGCCACGAAGACCGCCGCCTGCTGGGCGGGACTGCGCCTGGAAGGATCGACCCCCAACGCCTCGCGGGCCGAAGGCGGGATTGGATCGACCGCGGGGTCCGGGCTCCCCGTGATCGAGAGCCGCATCCGGCCGAGGTTGTGGCTCTGGTTGTCGTCGCTGTTCCAGCCGCCGTGGTTTTGCTGGAGGGTGAACGTGAGCAGCGCGCCGCCGGGAAAGGCCACGGGCTTCTCGGGGACGAAGACCGCCTGCCGCGGGACGTTTCGCCGCCCAGGCCCCGCGTCGGTTCCCCAGGCCGTCTCCTGCTTCCCGTCGATGGCGAAGGCCACGGGGCCCGTGATCCGCTTCTTGCCGCTCTTGTCGTCGAAGATCTTCTCGAGCGGCTGCTCCGGGGGATCGAAGTCCGCCGTGGCGCGGACGAACCTGACCTTGGACTTCTGCGACCCGTCGGCCGCGGAGGCCTCGACCTCGAACTCCGTGAGCGCGGCGGTGCCCTTGGGCGAGCGCCCGGGGCCCCCGAGCGGGAGGTTCGGATCGTTCAGGAGCTCGAGCCGGAAGCCGGTGATCTCCGGGAGGTCCGTCTTCACGGTCATCTTCACCTTGTGCTTGGTCGGGGCATAGCCCTGGGCGAGGAAGGAGCCGTCCGCGAGCGGCAGATACTTCTGGCCGCCGGTGGAGATCTCGTCCACGGCCGGGACCACGGCCGTCCATTCCGGCCGCCCCGCCTTCCTCTCCTCCTCCCAGCAGGCCAGGCGCTCGGGCCAGTCCGGATTCTTGTGCCGGAGCTCCTCCTCGATCTCGCGGATCTTTCGGAAGATCTCCGCACGGCGCTGCTGCTCGTCGGGGGCGTAGGCGGGGATGTTCGCCTCGTCGTCGTTGTTGAGGAACGCGAACATCCGGTAGTAGTCCTCGTGGGTGAGCGGGTCGTACTTGTGGCTGTGGCACTGGGCGCACTGGATCGTGATCCCGAGCACGCTCTTCCCGATGGCGTCCATCCGGTCGAACATGGCCTCCATGCGGAACTGCTCGGGGTCCACGCCGCCCTCCTCGTTGATCATCGAGTTCCGGAGGAAACCGGTGGCGACCCGCTGGTCCTGCGTGGCGTCCGGCAGGAGATCGCCGGCAAGCTGCTCGATGACGAATCGATCGTAAGGCAGGTCGCGGTTGATCGCCTCCACCACCCAGTCGCGGTAGAACCAGACCTGCCGCTGCTTGTCCTTCTCGTAGCCGTCGGAGTCGGCGTAGCGCGCGGCATCCAGCCAGTGTCGCGCCCAGCGCTCGCCGTGGTGGGGCGAGGCGAGGAGGCGGTCGACCTGCCGCTCCCAGGCGCCGGGACGTCCGTCGGCGAGGAAGGCGTCCAGCTCGGCCGCGGTCGGCGGCAGGCCTGTAAGGTCGAGGCTGAGGCGGCGGAGGAGGGTGACCTGGTCCGCCTCGGGGGAGAACGCGAGCCCCTCGCGTTTGAGGCGCGCGAAGACGAAGGCGTCGATCGGGTTCCCGGCTGAAGGGACCGGCGTGCGCTCGGGCGCCACGAACGCCCAGTGATCGGACCACTTCGCGCCCTGCTCGATCCACTTCCGTACGAGCGCGATCTGCGCGGCGGTGAGTTTCTTGCCCGTCTTGGCGGGCGGCATGTGGTCGTCGGCGTCGCTCGTGGTGATCCGCCGGTGGAGCTCGCTTTTCTCGACGCTCCCGGCGACGACGGCGGAATGGCCGTCGAGGTTGGCGAACGCGCCTTCCTTCGTGTCGAGCCGGAGGTCGGCCTTGCGGCGCTTCTCGTCCGGGCCGTGGCACTGGAAGCAGTTCTCCGAGAGGATCGGCCGGACGTCGCGCTTGAAGTCAACGGCGCCGTCCTGGGTGGCGAGGATGAGCAGGGGGAGGAGGAGCATCACGGCTATCTACTCAAGTTACCTCCACGGGGTCAAACGGATTGTTCTTTCGCTTTGCCAAGCGGGCCGGTCCTGTGCCACAATCCGCGGGATGAGGGTCGAGATTTTCGAGGATGCCGCGGCGGCGACGCGCGCCGCCGCGGACGACCTGAGCGGCACGCTTTCCCTCCCGAACACGCGGACCCTCATGGTTGCGGGGGGGAACACGCCGATCGACCTCTACCGGGAGATCGCGGGGCGGGGGCTGCCGCTGCGACACCTGAACGTCTTCGTGCTGGACGAATATGTGGGGGTGCCGGAGTCCGATCCGCGGACCTGCACGAACTTGCTGCGCCGCACGGTGGCGGAGGCGTGGAAGGTGCCGGCCCGGCAGTACTTCGGCCTGAGTCCCGTCGATGGCTTCGCGCTGGCTTCCGTGCGCGAGCACGAGGCTCGGATCGGGAGGATGGGGGGGCTCGACGCGGTCATCCTGGGTCTTGGCCGGAACGGGCACCTGGGCTTCAACGAACCTGGGAGCGAGCCCGATTCCGGGGCGAGGGTGCTCGGCCTCGACGAGTCCTCAATCCAGGCCAACCGCCGCTGGTTCGGGGGAGACTACGCGCCGTCGAAGGGTGCGACTGTCGGCCTGAGCACGGTGGTCGCGGCGCGCCACACGTGGATGCTGGCGTTCGGAGAGCCGAAGGCCGAGGCGGTGCGCGCGATGGTCAAGGCGTCGCCCGATCTGTCGTGCCCCGCATCGTGGCTGCAGGGAGCGTCGGACGTGCGCGTCTTCCTCGACCGGGCGGCGGCGGCCGGGCTCTAGGCGAGCTTGAAGCCTGTAGCGGGTAGCCGGTTACTACGAGCTCCCTGGCGTCGCCCTACTTCGCCTTCACGTCGTAGCTGACCAGGACGTCCTGGTCGCGGATGTACAGCTTCCCGCCGATGATCACCGGATGGGGCCAGGGGGGCTGCCTGGTCGTGGCGGGCTGTTCGAAGCGGCCCTTCTCCTTGTAAGCGGAAGGCGTGGCCTCGACGAGGGCGATGGCGCCCTTGCCGTTCTCGCTCCGGACGACGAGGTGACCGTCGGCGTACGCAGTCGAGCCCTTGCCGACACACCGGTTGTGCCACACCACCTTGCCTGTCTTGAACTCGACGCATCTCAAGCCGCCGTCATTGGTGCCGTACAGGTGGTCGCCCAGGAGGATCATTCCCCCGTGATGACTTGCGGTCCGGTCGCCGCCCTTCACCCCGGCCTGCTCGTCCGAGTAGATCTCCTCGGCCTTGAAGGCGGCGCCCTCGGCGGTGACCTTGTAGAGGTTGCAGCCCACGCCGTAGCCGGAGGTCACGAAGACGATCCCGTCCTTGTGGATCGGCGTGGGGATGACGGCCGTCCTTCCCCCGCGCGGGAGCTTCCAGAGGAGCTTGCCGTCCTTCGCCGCCACGGCGGCCACGGAGTTCATCGTCATGACGACGTACTGCCGGACGCCGCCGATCTCGACCGGCAGGAGGGACGTGTACTCCGCATTGTCGGTGAACTCCTGGCTCTGCCAGACCGGCTCGCCCGTGGCCTTCTTGAGCGCGAGGACCGCGCCCTTCTTCCCGCCCGGGACGCAGACGACATGCTCGCCGTCGAAGAGCGGGGACTCCGAGTACTTCCAACTTCCCACCTTGCCGCCGAAATCCGTGAGGAGGTCCTTCCTCCAGAGTTCCTTGCCCGTGGCTGCATCGGCGCACACGAGTTCGCCGAGCGGGGCGAGGGTGATCACGATCTTGCCGTCGGTTGCCGGCGAGGCCCGGGGCCCGATCCATTGCGGATTGCCTTCCGAGTGCGGCTTGCCGGCGCGCAGTTTCCATACGAGCTTGCCGTCCGCGACGCTCAGGCAGAGCAGGTTGCAGTCGTCGCCCGCGTCTCCCATGGTGTAAAGACGGTCGCCGAGCACGGTGACGCTGGAGTAGCCGCCGCCGAGCCCCGTCGCCTTCCAGGCCACCGGCGGGCCTTCCTTGGGCCACTCCTTGAGGAGGCCGGTGTCGGGGGAGAGGCCGTCGCGCTTCGGGCCGCGCCACTGGCTCCAGTCGGGGTCGGTTCCGCCGCCCGCGGAGGCAGGAAGGGAGGCGGCGAGCAGGGCCAGGGTCGTCAGGATGCGTCTCACGAGTCTCCTCCGAGGAAAGTCCATTAGATATACGCGCTCGAAAGTTTGACCGGGCTCACGGGATAAGAGCCGCGACCGCCTGCCAGGGGGAGGGGCGGTCGAGGACGCCCGTCTGCCAGCGGCGGTACCACGAGCGCAGGAAGTCGTTGGACGAGCCCAGCGAGAGGGCGCGCATGATGATGGCGCGCACCCAGCGTCCCGGGATCTTGACGGGATGCGGACCCAGGAAGACGGCCGGATTTCCCTGGCAGCAGCGCACGGTGGCCACCGCCATGAAGAGCGGGATGGCGCAGAAGATGCGCACCCGGAATTCGCTCGCCGGGAGCAGCGTCAGGTAGCGGAGCGCCGAGCCGAGGTAGGTCCAGTGGTCGGCGACCAGGTCATCCATCGCGGCGAGCGAGCGTTTCACGTTCTCGGGGCGCAGGACGGTCTGCGCCGTGAGGCCGTGGCGCTCCAGCGTCTCGCGCGGCCAGTAGCAGCGGCCGTCCTGGAGGTCCTCGCGAAGGTCGCGGAGGATGTTCACCTTCTGGAGGGCGAGGCCGAAATCCCGGGCCAAGGGGGCCAGGGTCTCGGCGTCGCGGTCGTTCACGCGGCCGGAGGCGCGGAAGAGGTCGGTGAGGAGGTGCCCCACGAGGCCCGCCACGTAGTAGCAGTACTCGTCCTGGTCGGCCAGGGTGACGATTTCCCGGTCGATCCAGCGGGACATCCCGGCGCACATCTCGGTCACGCGGGAGCGAAGAACATCGCGCGCGGGGCCGGGCAGGGCGCGGTAGGCCGCCAGGATCTCGTCCGTCCGGGCCATGAGGCAGCGGTACATTTCGGGATAGCCGGACTCGGGAATCGCGGGGCGGCCGGCTTCGAGCGAGGAGGCGAACCCTTCGAGGAGGCGGCGGCGCTCCGGGACCGGGAGGCGCGAGTCCTCGAGCGTGTCGGCGATGCGGCAGAGCAGATAGGCGACCATGACCGTGTCATCCAGAGGCCGTGGAAGCCAGCGGATCACCAGCGCGAAGCTCCGACTCACGCGCGGCAGGACGGACCAGCCGCCGGCGAACGGAGGGGTCTTGGTCATGGTCACATACTCTAACGTCCCCCGGGCCCGATGGGGAAGGAGATTTCCTTTTGTCCGGGCGCCTCGCGCGGGGACAATCCGGCCATGGGTCTCTTCGACGCGCCGGGCCCGGAGCTCTACCGCGTGCGCACGCGGGCCGCGGGGCCGGCGGGGCGGTTGCCGCTCACGCCGGAGCTCCTTCTAGATCGCCCCAGCGGCGACCTCTTCGGCATGACGCAGGACGCCGGGATGGGATGGGACGCGTCCGAGCTCGGGCGGAAGCGCCTCCTCATCCTCAGCACGCAGGGAGGCGTGCGCGCGCCGGACGGGAAGCCCGTGGCGCTCGGGTACCACACGGGGCACTGGGAGATCGGGCTCCTCGTGCAGGCGGCGGCGCTCGAGATCCGCGCGCGCGGCGCGATCCCGTTCGCGGGCTTCTGCTCCGATCCCTGCGACGGCCGCACGCAGGGCACGGTGGGGATGTTCGACAGCCTGCCCTACCGGAACGACGCGGCGATCGTGTTCCGGCGGCTCATCCGCTCGCTCCCCACGGGCTCGGGCGTGCTGGGCGTCGCGACCTGCGACAAGGGCCTGCCCGCGATGATGATGGCGCTCGCGGGATCGGGAGACCTGCCCTCGGTGCTCGTCCCGGGCGGAGTCACGCTGCCGCCGGAGCAGGGCGAGGACGCGGGGAAGGTGCAGACGCTCGGGATCCGGTTCGCGCACGGGCTGGTCACGCTCGAGGAGGCGGCGGAGGCGGGGTACCGCGCCTGCGCGAGCCCGGGGGGCGGCTGCCAGTTCCTCGGCACGGCGGCGACGTCGCAGGTGGTGGGCGAGGCGCTGGGCATGTCGCTGCCGCACACGGCGCTGGCGCCGTCGGGGGAGCCGGTGTGGACGGACATGGCGGTCCGTTCCGCGCGGGCGCTCCTGGCGCTCGAGGCGCGCGGGCTGCGGCTCCGCGACGTGCTCTCGGACGCGAGCGTGCGGAATGCGATGGTCGTCCATGCAGCCTTCGGGGGCTCGACGAACCTGCTCCTGCACATCCCGGCGATCGCGCACGCGGCGGGGCTGCGGCGGCCCTCGGTGGACGACTGGATCGACGTGAACCGCCGGACGCCGCGGATCGTCTCGGTGCTCCCCAACGGCCCGGTGCATCATCCGACCGTGCGGGTCTTCCTGGCGGGGGGCGTGCCGGAGGTGATGCTCCATCTCCGGCGGCTCGGTCTCCTTGCGACGGACGTCCTCACGGTCTCGGGCGAGCCGCTGGGGAAGGTGCTGGACGCGTGGGAGGGCTCGGAGCGGCGGGCGAGGTTCCGGGCGGCTCTGCGCGAGCAGGACGGGGTGGACCCGGACGAGGTGATCCTCCCACCCGAGGCGGCGCGGGCGCGCGGGCTGGCGAGCACGGTGACCTTTCCGCGCGGCAACGTGGCGCCCGAGGGCTCGGTGGTGAAGAGCACGTCGATCGATCCCTCGACCCTGGGGGCGGACGGAGTCTACCGGAAGGAAGGCCCGGCGCGCG
>JAHFOZ010000205.1 GCA_023261405.1 Planctomycetota bacterium | reverse complement strand
GGAAGAGACGGCCGGCGTCGAGTCCTTCCGTCTCACGGCGAAGCTCAGCTATCTGTCGCTCGTCGGGAACATCGGACCGCTGCTGGGCCTGCTGGGCACGGTGACGGGCATGATCTCCTCCTTCCAGGTCATCGAGACCCTGAAGGCCCCCACGCCGGGCGACCTGGCGAAGGGCGTGTACGAGTCTCTGGTGAACACGACGATGGGCCTCTTCATCTCGATCATCTTCCTGTCGGCCTACTTCTTCATGAAGAACAAGGTGGCGGACATCACGCTGCGCATCCACAACATGATCGGCGAGGCGCTGTCGCGCACGCTGGGGGCCCAGGCCAGCGGGCAGGCGGGCAAGTAAGGGGTCTCCCCTTACGAGGAGGCGCAAGCTATGTCCAGAAAAAGACACAAGGTAAGCATGGCGGAGCATCAGAATCCGAACCTGATCCCGATGATCGACATCATGTTCCTGCTCCTGCTTTTCTTCATGCTGGGCGCGGACATGGGGCAGCGCGAGCTCGAGGAGGTCATGCTCCCCCACGCGTCCTCGGTGAAGGAGGACAAGGAGAACAAGGAGAAGAAGGGCCAGGACCGGCTGACGCTCAACGTCTACCACGTGTACGAGGCGAAGTGCCCCCTGTACGGCAAGGGCCAGGTCTGTCGCGAGGAGCGGCACTGGCGCGTGGGCATCAAGGGCAAGGATTACACCGACCCGGAGAAGCTCGGCGGCATCCTCAAGAAGGAGGCCGACCAGGCGAGGGATCCGAAGAACCCCCTCATCTCCGAGCGCAAGGTGATGATCCGGGCGGACAAGTCGGCCCCCTACGGGCTGGCCCAGCGGGCGATGAACGTCTGCGCGAAGGCCGGCATCTACAAGATCGAGGTGGGCGCGTCCCGGCCGTCGGGTGACAAGAGACCGAACAAAGGATAGGAGGCCCCCATGGGCGGTGGTGGCAACATCGGCGAGGCGTCCGACAATCCCGTCGAGATCAACGTGACGGCGATGGTGGACGTGATCTTCTGCCTGTGCATCTTCTTCATGTGCTCGTTCCACTTCAAGCAGCTGGAAGGGAAGATCGACACCTGGCTGCCGAAGGACCGCGGCGTGAACACGACGCCCGTGGAGAAGGTGATCCTGGAGGAGATCCGGATCTTCATGAAGTGGGACCCGGGCACCGGCCAGACGGTCCGCAAGGTAGGCAACAAGGGGGCGGTCAGCACGGACGAGGAGCTCATGCAGCTCGTCCTGCAGATGACGGCCGACTACAAGAAGGCCAACAAGACCGACTTCCCCGTGCTCATCGACGCGACCCCGGACGTGCCCTGGCATGAGGTCATCCACGTGATGGACCTCTGCAAGATAGAGAAGCTCGAGCGCATCGAATTCGCCGCCCCGATCGAGTACGCGGCGACGCCCAAGAAGAGCTAGAATCAAGGCGGGGACGGGTCCCCCGGAGCCGTTCCGGGGGACCCCCACCCGGTTTGCGAAGGCGGAATGACGACGATCGAGAAGCCCAGGGCCGTGGGATTCATGAAGGTGCCCTTCTGGGCCACCCGTGAGTTCAAGTTTCTCCTGGTCGTGGTGATCATGGGCTTCGCGGTCATCAGCGTCCTCATCTTCCGGATCGGTCCGATGCTCTCCGCGCGCGGGCGGGCGGACCTGAAGGCGGAGCGGCCGGCGAACCCTCACGCGTGGGTTCCCCAGCCCCTCTCCCCCGGCGCCCCCCGCGAGGTGAAGTTCGACGGCGTCCTGGACCAGGTGAAGGACGCCACGCCCATCGACGAGCAGGATGCGGCCTACGGGCAGATCCTGAAGGCGCTGTCGCAGGGGACTGGGGAGGCGCTCCTGAAGGACCCCAAGCTGATCGAGTACCCGGTTTTCTCCCGGATGCCGTCGGAGCTGCGGGGGACGGCCGTGCGGGTGACGGCGCTCCTGGCGGGCATGAGCACACTGAAGCTCCAGAAGGCGGAAGGGAACGTGGAGTGGATCCACCGGATCTACCTGGTGGATGTGTCGGGGACCGAAGGGTACGTGATCGACACGACCGAGGCGCCTCCCGCCCTCCAGAAGAGGGACCTGGTGGCGGCGGATGCCGTGTTCCTCAAGCTGGGGACCTACGAGGGGCGGACGGGCCCCGTCCAGGCGCCGTTCCTGGTGGGACGGAGCATCCGCCACGTGAAGGAGCGGGTGGCCCAGGACCCCTTCAACATCGGGACGGTGGTGATGGGAGTGGCCTTGCTGTCGGTGTTGACCGCGATCGGCCTCACGGTTAGGATGTTGAAGAAGACGCGCACCATCTCCCGGGTGAGGGCTTAAGGCTTTAGAACTCCATATTTGGGGGAATACGTTATGCGTCCCATGCAGCCGGAAGAGATGCCGGAAGAAGAACTTGAGCAGGAGGAACCGCAGGCGGTGGTGCAGGGGAAGCCGGGCTGGCTCTCCAACGCCCCCTGGTGGCTGATCTCCGCGGGCCTGCACATCGTGCTGCTCCTCGCCGCGGCGCTGGTGGTGGTGGACACCCTCGTCCAGGCCGACGAAGGCGAAGTCATGGTCGTGGTCGGCGCCAAGCCCACCAGCGTCATCAACGAGATCGAGCGTCCGCGCGACGTCTTCGAGCGCAAGGGCATCCCCAAGGACGAAGGCGCCCAGCAGCCCACGGAGGAGCCCGCGATCTTCTTCCCCGAGGCGAAGGAGTCGGACCACAACGAGTCGGCCGACAACGAAGACTACAAGCAGATGAAGGGCGACTCCAAGGAGTTCCTCTCCTACATCAAGGGCGAGGCCGGCGGCTTCCGCGGCCGGCAGATGGGCAAGAACCCCGGCGTCTACGACACGATGGGCGTGGGCGGCGGCGGGGGCGGCGGCGGCCGTTACGGCGGTCGCTTCGGCGGTCGCGAAAACCTGGTGGCCCGCGGCGGCGGCACCCGGGCGACGGAGAGCGCCGTGCTGGCGGCCCTCAAGTGGCTCGCCCGGCACCAGAACGCGGACGGCAGCTGGGGCACCTCGTTCTCCAACCAGTGCGTCGGCGGCCGCTGCTCGGGCCCCGGCGAGAAGGACTTCGACACGGGGGTGACGGGCCTGTCGCTCCTGGCGTTCCTGGGCGCCGGCTACTCCCACCTGTCGCGGGACGAGTATCCGGACCCGGTCAACCCCGGCCACGTGCTCCGCTTCGGCGAGGTGGTCAAGAAGGGCATCCAGTGGCTCATCGCCCATCAGGACCCCGAGGGTTGCCTGGGCGAGCGCGGCCAGAAGTACATGTACAACCACACCATCGCGGCCCTGTCCCTCACGGAGGCCTACGGCATGACGGGCGCGCAGCTCCTGAAGGACCCCGCCCAGAAGGGGGTGGACTTCGTGGTGGCCGCGCAGAACCCCGGCAAGGGCTGGCGCTACAGCCACAAGTGCGGCGACAACGACACCTCGGTCTCGGGGTGGGCGTGCATGGTGCTCAAGTCGGCCGAGCTCTCCGAGCTCTCGTTCCCGCGCGCGGCCTATGACGGCGCGCTGGCGTGGATCAACGAGTGCACCGACAACAGCGGCTACTACCACGTCGGCTACAACGCGAAGGGCACCGGCAAGGTCTACGTCCCCGGCAAGAACGAGTCGTTCGAGGGGCACCCCGCCATGTCCTCGGTGGCCGTGATGTGCCGCATCTTCATCAACAAGAAGAAGGGCGACCCGGCCCTGGGCGCGGTCAACGCGATCGTAAGCGACCTGCCCGAGTGGAAGAACGACAAGATCGACTTCTACTACTGGTACTACTCCTCCCTCGCGCTCTTCCAGTATGACGGCCCCGAGGGCCCGATGTGGAAGAAGTGGAACGAGCCGATGAAGAACGCCCTCGTGCCCAACCAGAAGACGGGCAAGGACGGCTGCCAGAACGGCTCGTGGGATCCCGCCATCGAGCGCTGGGGCTTCGAGGGCGGACGCGTCTACGCCACGGCCATCAACGCCCTGACCCTGGAGGTCTACTACCGGTACGCGAACGTGTTCGGAGGCACGGGCAAGAGCGGCGGCGCCGCCGCTCCCCCCAAGTAGGCCCGCCCCCTGGGCACCGAGGCTTCGGAAGCCGGATCCGCAAGGGTCCGGCTTCGAGGCTTGACGGGCCCCCGGTTCGGATCCCTGAACTCGTGCACTGAGGAGCACCTCCCATGAGGCACAGACTCCCGGCTCTTCCCGCCGTCGTCGCCGGCCTGCTGCTTTCAGCCGCGGCCGTCCGGGCCCAGGAAAGCGAGGACCCCGAGCTGGCCCGCGGCCTGGCGCGGCGCGGCTGGTTCGACCTGGCCGAGGAGATCTGCACCCGGCTCCAGAAGAGCTCCAAGGCTTCGGCCGAGGACAAGGCCACCGGCCAGTTCGTCCAGGCCGAGATCCTCCTGGAGCGGGCCGAGCGCGAGACGGACGTTGCGAATTCCATGAAGCACATCGATTCCGCCATCGAGCTCCTCAGGAACTTCATGAAGTCCAACTCCACCCACCCCCTGGCGATGGACGCGAAGACCAACGTCGGATACCTCCAGGTCCGCAAGGCCAAGTTCCTCAAGGACGCCCTCGACGCCGAGACCGATCCCTCCAAGGTGTCCGACCTGCGCAAGCAGGCGGCCTCGATCTATGGCGAGGTGGCGAAGTTCTACCAGGACACGATCGCGGAGCTGAAGGGGAAGCCGCGCACGCCCGAGAGCGAGAACGCCATGATGGATGCGCGCCTCGAGCTCCCGCGCGCGATGTACGAGCACGCGAAGCTCCCCGGCGTGGACGAGAAGGACCGCTCGATGCTCCTCACGAAGGCCATCGGGCTCTTCGTGGATTTCGAGTTCGACTACGGCGACCGGCCCATCGCCTTCGAGGGGATGCTGGACGAGGGCCGCTGCCTCCTGGAGATGGGCGAGTACAAGAAGGCGGAGACGAAGCTCCGGGGCACGCTGGCCCTGAAGGGCGCCCTCATCCAGGCGAAGCCGCCGATCCCGATCAACGACTACCACAAGAAGATCCTCTACGGCGCCCAGGTGGCCCTGGCGCAGCTCCTCACGCGCTCCGGCAAGGCGGCCGACGCCCGGACCATGATCAACGGCTTCTTCAAGGAAAACGCCAGCGCGAGCAAGGAATGGGTCTGGCCGGCCCTCAAGCTCGAGCTCGCCGACGCCCTCTTCAGCCTCAAGGACATGGGCGGCGCGAACAAGGAGGTCAACGAGGTCATCAAGATGGACCCCAACGGCCGTTTCGGAAGCCAGGGGCGCCAGATGATGAACCGCTGGGGCGCGGGCGGCGGCGCGGGCGCCATCCGCCTCTCGCCCGAGCAGCTGATGACCTCCGCGGAGGGCAACCTCGACCGCGACCAGCATCGCGAGGCGATCGCGAATTTCCGCAAGGCCATCGAGTCGTGCTCCACCGACGCGGAGCGCCAGAAGTTCGCGGCCGCCGCGTACTTCAAGATCGGCCAGTCCCTGCAGGCCATGAAGCGGAACTACGAGGCCGCCTTTTCCTACGAGCAGGTCTTCGTCCTCTACCCCAAGCACGAGCTCGCGGCCAAGGCCTGCTACGAGGCCACCCGCTGCTACAACCAGGAGTTCGGCATCTCCGGCGACAAGCGCGACGACGAGGCCAAGGACCGGCTCCTCACCATCCTCGGGTCGACGTACAAGGACCTCCCCGAGGCGCGGAACATCGCCTACATCCAGGCCGAGAAGGTGGAGACCACGGGCGACATCAAGAAGGCCGCGGCCCTCTACGCCCAGGTCTCGCCCCAGGCGGAGGCCTACGAGAGCGCCCTGGTCCGCTCCGGATACTGCTACCACGTGGACGCGGCCGCCAAGTGGGCCAAGGGGAGCAAGGACCCCGCGGTGCAGGCGGACGTCAAGGCCCAGATGAAGCTCGCGGAGGAGGTCCTCCAGAAGTTCGTGGCGCGCCTCGCCGACAGCTCGACCGTCCCCAAGGAGCCCGAGCTCGTCAAGATGCGCCAGAACCTGAGCTTCATCGCCAACCAGCGCCTCGCCCTCATCTACATGCACGATGCCGTGGGGCGCACCGAGGACTGCCTCAAGTTCCTCGAGCAGTGCGCCAAGGACATCCCCCCGGACGACGAGCGCCTCGGCAAGATCTGGGGCCTCCAGATCCAGGGCCATCTCGTCAAGGGCAACCTCGACAAGGCCGTGCAGATCCTCGACGTCATGTTCGAGAAGTTCCCCGACGGCGAGGCGATCGCGCGGGCGTGCAAGTCCGTGGCCATCCGCCTCGACGAGAAGACGGGGGAACTGGAGAAGGCCAAGGCCCCCGCGCAGGAGATCAACGCCAACCTGCGCAGGGTCAGCAAGTACTACGCCAAGTGGCTCAACGAGGGCCCCGCCCGCGGCCTCAAGATCACGATGGCGGACGTCACCTCCGTGGCCGAGGCGCTCTACATGATCGCCAAGCGCATCAACGGCCTCGACGAGAACACCACCTCCTTCCTCGACCTCAAGGGGAAGCCCATCGCGGAGAAGCAGTACTGGGAGGACGCGGCCTTCGTCCACACCCTGCTCGTGGACGGCAAGGTGGGCCGGCTCTCGGACAAGGACAAGATCACCCTCATGACCCGCCTCGCCCGCTGCTACAGCTTCACCGCCAAAGAGGCCGCCGACTGGGACAAGGCCAAGGACAACTACGACAACATCATCAAGTCCTACAAGCTGGTGGACCCGACGGGCCGCCTGGACATGGCCGTGCTGGGCAAGCACCGCGAGCTCCTGGGCGTCTACGTGGAGCTCGGCCACACCTACCTGGAGATCGGGCGCAAGGGCCAGAAGTTCCAGCTCGACAACGCCGAGAGCGTCTTCACCAACGTCTTGGGCGTCACGGAAAAGGCCTCGGAGCCCTGGTGGCTCGCACGGTACATGATCCTCGCGGTGCTCTTCGAGCGCGGCAAGGACCGGGACTTCTCCAACGTGAAGCTGGGCATCGAGAACCTCGAGAGGAACTACGCCGACTTCGACGGCGGCAAGTTCGGCATGAAGGAGCGCTTCCTCGAGCTCAAGAAGAAGGTCGGCCAGGTCTCCGGCTCCTAGCGGCCGGGACTCCTTGTATCGGGACGGGCGGAGGCTTAGACTGACGCGTGGGAACGACGCGGAACACGGGAACGGCCATCCTTGACGGCGTCCGGAGCGCCGCTCCCGGGGACGCCTCGATCGCCGGCATGAAGAAATCCGCCCGCATCCTGCTCGTGGAGGACGACCGCGAGAACTGCCTCATGCTCAAGGAAGCCCTCGAGAAGTGGGGTTACCGCGTCACCGAGACCTACAGCGGCGAGGAGGCCATCCGCCGCGGCCGCCAGGAGGCCTTCGACATCGTCCTCTCGGACATCCGCATGGCCGGGGTGGACGGCCTCCAGGTCCTCAAGGCCCTCCGGCAGGCGCAGCCGGGGCTCCAGGTCATCATGATGACGGGCTTCGGCTCCGTGGACACCGCCGTGGACGCGATCAAGGCGGGCGCCTTCGACTACATCTCCAAACCCTTCAAGTTCGACGAGATCCGCCTCACCCTCACCCGCGCCGCCGAGCAGCTCGAGTCCCGGGACGCCCGGCCCGCCCTCGAGGCGGCGCCCCCGGACAAGGTGTCCCTCATCGGCCACTCCCGCGCGATGGCCGACATCTACAAGACCATCGCCCGCGTCGCGGCCGGTCGCAGCACGGTCCTCATCCAGGGCGAGAGCGGCACGGGCAAGGAGCTCGTGGCCCGGGCGATCCACCAGAACAGCGAACGCGCCGCCCGGCCCTTCCTGGCCATCAACTGCGCGGCCTTCCCCGAGGCCCTCCTGGAGAGCGAACTCTTCGGCTACGTCCGCGGCGCCCACTCCACCGCCACCGCCGACAAGCCGGGGCTCTTCGAGCAGGCCTCGGGCGGCACCCTCCTCCTCGACGAGGTGGGCGACATGGGCCTCCCCCTCCAGGCCAAGATCCTCCGCGTGCTGGAGGAGTCGGAGACCCGCCGCCTGGGCGACAGCGGGGTGGTGAAGACGGATGTCCGCGTCCTGGCCGCCACTAACATGGACCTCATGAGGCTGGTCAAGGAGGAGCGCTTCCGCGCCGACCTCTTCTACCGCCTCAATGTCGTCTCGATCCTCCTGCCCCCCCTCCGCGAGCGCCGGGAGGACATCCCCGCCCTCGTGGACCACTTCATCCGCAAGTACGACGCCATCGCCCACAAGAACGTCCTGGAGGCCTCCCCCGAGGTGCTCGAGGCCTTCCAGCGCCACCCCTGGCCGGGCAACGTGCGGGAGCTCGAGAACGTGGTCGAGCGGGCCGTCCTCCTGGGATCCAAGTCCCGCATCATGCTGGAGGACATCCCCCTGGCGGGCCGGCCGTCCTCCTCGCCTCTCACGCTCTCCCTCCAGGAGATGGAGCGCCGGCACATCGAGCAGATCCTCCAGCAGACCCGGGGCAACATGAAAGCGGCCGCGGAGCTCCTCGGGATCGACCGCAAGACGCTCTACCGCAAGGCCGACGAGTATGGCATCAAAGTGGTGCGAGAATAGGGACCGAGATGGGACAGCTCAAGACGCGCCGCGGCGAGAAGACGGTGGCCATCCCGCTCCAGGCCCCGGCCATGACCATCGGGAGCGAGGCCACGTGCCAGATTGTCGTCCAGGACGCGGGCACCGCGCCCCGGCACTGCCAGATCCTCAAGACCGACCAGGGGTTCCTCGTCCGGGACCTCTCGGGCAGCCTCGGAACGTTCGTCAACGGGAAACGCATCAAGGAGCATCCGCTCCGGGAGGGTGACGTGCTGCAGGTGGGTGGGGAGAAGTTCGCCTACGGCGACAAGTCGGGCAACACGGGGAAGATCGGCACCGGGGGGGGCGCGCCGGCGCGGCCCGCCACCGGGCGCGTGCCGGCCCAGCCGGCGCCCAGCGGGAACACCGCGCGGATCCAGAAACCCGCCGCGCCCTCGGGCAACACGGGCAAGATCGCGGCGCCGCAACCCGCCCCCGCC
>JAHFOZ010000607.1 GCA_023261405.1 Planctomycetota bacterium | reverse complement strand
AGGGTGGAGGTAGCGAGCCTATGAAGCAGGTCATCATGGTCCTGTCCCTGGTGCTGGCTGTGGCGTCGGCCGCCCAGGCCCAGAACAAGCCGAAGAAGGGCCCCCTGCCCGGGGCGGGTATCGACTGGAAGGGCGACTTCGACGCCGCCATCAAGGAAGCCACCGCGCGGAACGTCCCGATCCTGTTCCACGCCGGCAAGGACGGCTGACCCGGGTGCCAGCAAATGGCGGAGTCGTCATTTGTGGACCCGAAAGTGATCGAGTTGTCGAAGAGCTTCGTCAATGTCGTCGCTTTCTCGGAGACGACGCATGGAGAGAAGGAAGTCTTCATCGGCAAGGACAAGGTCAAGCTCTGCAACGAGTTCCACACCATCCCCTGCTCCACGCACACCGAGGGGGCCAAGTCGGTGGGCCGCTTCGTCACCGGCAACTACACCGTGCCGGTCACCTGGCTCTGCGACCCCTCGGGCAAGGAACTGATCAAGGCGCAGGGCGGCCTCTCGTCCGGCGAGCTCATGAAGAAGATGAACGAGGCCCTGGTCAAGGTGTCCGGCGAGAAGGCCACGCTCCCGATGTGGCAGCTGGCCCGGAAGACGATCGAGGACGGCGACGCCGCGTTCGAGAAGCGCGACTACAAGAAGGCCCTCGACTGCTATGAGAAAGTGGCCAAGATGAGGGGCTCCGCCTTCAAGAAGATGTCGGATGAGGCCCTCGAGCGCACGAATGCGGACGGCGAGAAGCTGCTCAAGGACGCCCTCGCAATCGAGAACGTGGACGACAAGAAGAAAGCGCTGAAGAAGCTCGCCGAGGACTTCAAGCCCCTGGCGTGCTCGGTCACGGCCAAGAAGGAACTCGACGCGCTGAAGTAGCGGTTGACGCTCGTCGCCGGGCCCGGTAGGCTCCCCCGCATGGGCCGCCGCGGCTTCCTGTTTCTCCTCTGTCTTTCCGCCTGCTCCGCGTCCGGCTTCCCTTACGATCCCGACGCCGAAGAGGGGGTTCACGGCGGCGTGGACGTGGAGTGGTGGTATCACTTCGGGTGGCTCACGGACGAGGACGGGGGCGAGTGGACCTGCTTCTCCAGCTTCTTCCGCACCCGGTACAAGGGCGCCGGCGGCTTCCGGTATCTCATCCACGACCTCACGGACCTCAAGACCGGCAAGGGCGAGTACCGCGGCAAGGTGGGTGGCGAGGTCCTGGCGGCGGCGGCGCTGGAGGGCCGCACGCGCCAAGTGCCGGACCACGACTTCATCCAGGGCCGGGTGATGGAGAAGGACGGCGATCCGCTCAAGCTGGTCTACGGCGCCGACACCCTCGATCGGACTGGGCTGCGCGCCTATCGCCTCAAGGTGGGCGACGTCACGCTCGAGCTGCGCGCCGTCTCGGAGCCCCTGAGGGTGGAGGGGACGGGGCTCACGGGGGTCGAGCGCCCGGAGGACATGCACTACTACACGATTCCGCGGCTGGAGGCCACGGGCACGGTCCGGGGGCGGAAGGCGAAGGGCGTGCTCTGGTACGACCACCAGTGGGGCAAGTCCTGGGTGGGCCCCTCGCTGGGTTGGTCGTGGTGGGGCCTTCAGCTTGAGGACGGCACGAACGTAAACGCGGTGGTCATCCGCGACCTCAGGACCGGGGAACCGCGGAAGGCCACCCTCACCCACGATACGCGGGTGTACGAACTCCACGCCGTCCCCGTGGAGTTCTGGACGTCGGAAAGCAAGGTCCGGTATCCGGTCGTCTGGGAGCTTGCGGGCGGGCCTCTCCGGCTGCGCGTCGAGCCGCTGTTCAAGGACAGGGAGCGCCCGGTGGCGGACGACCAGGAGTCGATCTGGGAGGGCCCGGTCCGCATCACGGGCACCCACCGCGGCCGCGGGTACCAGGAGCTGGTAGGCTACGCCCGCGAACGCCCGAAGTAGCCATAAAACACTCCGTCCGTTTTATGGCCGGGCGACACGGCTACTTGGGGTCCAGAAGCTTCTTGAGGGCGGCTTCGGCGTCGGCGGGGAGGAAGCCTTTGGGGCCGGGGTCGCCCTTGAAGGCCACCTTCCCCTCTTTGTCGATCACGTAGAGGCGGTCGGGCCAGCCGGCATAGGCCTTCTGGGCGGAGTTCTGCATGTCGTCCACCAGGCAGGGCATCGGGAGCTTCAGGTCCTTGAGGCAGTCGCCCGCGGCCTTCACGCGCTCCTCGTAGGTCTTGGGCTGGGCGACCTTCACCCCGTCCTTCGCGTTCTGGGGAACCTGCCGGCCGTCCACCGGATGCGCCTCCAGGATGTAGACCACGTATATGGCGGCCTTGTCCTTGTAGGTCTCGTACATCTTCGCAAGCGAATCCGCCTGCCTGCGAAACGGGGGTCAGGTCCAGCTGCCGAAGACGAGAAGCGCGGGCTTGCCCTTGAGCTTCTCGAGTTCGATCTCTTCCTTCCCGTCCTGGGTCTTCAGCTTGAAGCCAGGCGCGGCCTGCCCCACCTCGGGCCCGGACCCCTGTGGCGGCCGCTCCTTCTGCTGGGCCAGGAGTCCCGCAACGACCGCGAGCATGATCGATTTCATCAACGCCTCCGATCCCTTCCGCTTGAACCCGGACGCGTGGGCCAGGTTGCGCCTGATCCGG
>JAHFOZ010000204.1 GCA_023261405.1 Planctomycetota bacterium | reverse complement strand
ATCTCGAAGGACCATTCCTCTGCAAGGAGCGACGCGGCGCGCACCGGGAGGATCACCTCCGCCGGCCCGACCGCGCCGAGTTCCGCGAGTACGCGAAGGCCGCCCGCGGCCTCCTCCGGATGATGACGATCGCGCCGGAGCTGCCCGGCGCGCTCGAAGTGATCCGCGAGGGCTCGCGCCGCGGCGTCATCATGTCGGCCGGTCACTCCATGGCCTCGGCCGCAGACGTCAGCCGCGCGGTCCTGGGCGACGGCCTCCGCCACGTGACCCACGTCTTCAACGGCATGTCGCCGCTCCACCACCGGGACGAGACCATCCTCAACGCCGCGCTCCTCATCGACCGGCTCACCTGCGGGTTCATCTACGACCGCACGCACCTGAGCCTCGGGGCGGCGATGATCCTCCTCAAGCTCAAGCCGCCCACGTCGCCGGTCCTGGTGAGCGACACCGTCTTCGCCCTCGACGCCCCCGACGGCGAGATCGTGGCGGACGGCGAGCGCTACGTGATCAACTCCGGCAAGGTCACGGTGAAGAGCAGCGGTCGCCTGGCGGGGAGCGCCTACTCGATCCTGGACGGCGTCCGTTTCCTCATCGCGGATACGGGGATGCCCCCGGAGCGGGCGATCGGGCTGGCCAGCGCCAACCCGGCGCGTCTCCTCGGCCTCTACGGCCGGAAGGGCGTGCTTCGCGCGGGGGCCGACGCGGACGTGCTGCTCCTCGATCCCCGCCTGAAGGTCCGGATGGCGTTCGTGGAAGGCGAGCTGCTCCATGGAAATCATCATTGAGCCCGATTACGGCACGGTCTGCGACCGCGCCGCCCAGCTCGTGCAGGCTGAGCTCGCCCGCAAGCCGGACCTCGTGCTCGGCCTCGCCACGGGGAAGACCCCGCTGGGGCTCTACGAGCGGCTGCGCCGGAACCCGGAGGCCTTCGCGAAGGTCATCTGTTTCAACCTCGACGAGCTTTACGGCCTGGGGCCGGAGAACCCCGCCAGCTTCCACAGCATCCTGCGCCGGCACTTCGTCGACCACGTGAAGATGGAGCCCCGCAACGTGAGGCTGCTCCGGGGTGACGTGAAGGACCTCGAGGCGGCCTCGGACGCCTACGAGGCGTCGATCCGCGCGGCGGGGGGCATCGACCTGCAGCTCCTGGGGCTCGGGCGGAACGGCCACATCGCCTTCAACGAGCCGGGCTCGTCGCTGGGCTCGCGCACGCGCCCCAAGACGCTCACGCCGGAGACGATGACGCAGTACCTGGACAACCCCGAGACCGCGGCGCAGCTCCCCAACTGGGCGATCACGATGGGGATCGGGACGATCATGGAGGCCCGCAAGCTCCTGATGATGGTGAGCGGGGCGGACAAGGCGCAGGTCGTGGAGTGGTTCGTCGAGGGGCCCCTCGCGGCGGAGGTCCCCGCGTCGATGACCCAGCTCCACCCGCGGGCCGTGGTGATCCTGGACGAGGCCGCCGCCTCCCGGCTCAAGCGCGTCGACTACTACAAGTGGGTTTTCGCCAACAAGTGGCGCGTGGGGCAGAAATGATCCCCGCCCGCCGCGCGTATCAATCACTGCAACTTGCTGAAAGGTGACCGGATGCCCGAGATCAAGGCGCCCTTCTACGGCCACGTGCGGCAGTACCGCTCCATCAAGAAGGAGCTCGACGACGCGATCCTCAAGGTCCTGGAGAGCGGCGCCTACGTCATGGGGCCCGCGCTCAAGCAGTTCGAGCAGGACCTCTCGAAGTACTCCGGCCGGAAGTACGCCTGCGGCTTGAACTCCGGGACGGACGCCCTCTGGCTGGCCTTCATGGCCCTGGGGGTGAAGCCGGGCGACGAGATCATCACCACCGCCAACACGTTCTTCGCGACCGCGGAGGCCATCTGGATCGCCGGGGCCAAGGCCGTTCTGGTCGACTGCGATCCCAGGACCCGCAACATCGACCCCAGGAAGGCCGAGGCGGCCATCACGAAGAGGACGAAGGGCATCGTCCCCGTCCACCTCTACGGCCTCTCGGCCGACATGAAGGCGATCAGCGCCATCGCCAGGAAGAAGAAGCTCTGGGTCGTCGAGGACAACGCGCAAGGCATCGACGGCCACGGCCCCGGCTGGAAGCAGGGCGAGCTCTCGGACGCCGTGGCGACCAGCTTCATCATCCAGAAGAACCTGGGCACGTTCGGCGACGGCGGCGCCGTCGTGACCGACCGCGAGGACATCGACGCCTACTGCCGCAAGATGCGCAACCACGGCTCGACGGTCCGCTCCGTCCACAGCTTCGGCTTCAACAGCCGTCTCGACGACCTCCACGCGGCGATCCTGAGCGTGAAGCTCCGGCACATCACGAGGTGGACCGACCGGCGGCGCGAGATCGCCGCGCGCTACACGGCCGGGCTCAGGGGGACGAGCTTCCGGCTCCCGGTCGAGCCCGAGGGCTACCGGCACGTCTATCACGTCTATGTCATCGAGCACCCGAAGCGCGACCAGCTCGAGAAGGACATGCTCGCCGCCGGGGTCGACGTCAAGACGCACTACCCGATCGCGATCCACCAGCAGAAGGGATTCCCGTGGGGAAAGAAGGCCGAGGTGAAGAGAGTCCCCCACTGCGTGAGGAATGCGGCGCAGTGCCTCTCGCTCCCGATGTTCCCCGAGCTGACGGACCCGGAGGCGGACTACACCATCGAGCAGCTGGTCGCCTGGGACAAGGCGAACCGGTGAAGACTTACAAAGTCCTGATCGCCGGCATGGGCAAGCGGGGCCAGCACCACGCCGCCGCGTTCGGCAAGAACCCGCGCTTCGAGGTCGCGGCCATCAGCGATCCGGTCCCCGCGCAGCTCGACAAGGCCAAGGTCTTGTATCCCGGCGCCCGTGCCGGCGCCGATCCCGCCGCGCTCGCGAGGGAGGTGAAGCCGGACATCTTCTGCTTCTGCACCCCGCCCCACATCCGCCTGCCGCTCATCCGGACCGGCATCGCCTCGGGCGCGGGACTCATCGCGTACGAGAAGCCTATGGCGATGTCGATGACGGAGGCGATCGACATCCGGAAGGCCGTCCAGGCGGCGGGGATAAAGACGGTCGTGGCCCACCAGCACCGCTACGGCCCCCACTACCGCGCGGTGTACGACCTCATCCGGAGCGGCGCGATCGGCCGGGTCCACACGGTCTACGGGACCGCGGTCGGCTGGCTGATGCACCTGATGACGCATCTCATCGACTACATGCGCAGCTACACCGGGAATTCCGAGGTCGAATGGGTCATGGCGCAGGCGGCCGGCCGCGGCAAGTTCGCGGACAACCATCCCTCTCCCGACTACATCGCGGGAGTGCTTCACTTCGCCAACGGCGTCCGCGGCTACGTGGAATGCGGCGCCGGCGCGCCCGATGTCCCCGAGGTCGACTACTGGTGGCGCAAGAACCGCGTGGGGGCGCAGGGCACCGAGGGATTCGCCGAGGCGCTCACCGGCGGCGGCTGGCGCGCCGTGACGAAGGACGGCCCCAGGTCCGGGGGCGGGGCGATGGATTACGAGCAGGACATGGCGCCCTACGTGGCGGACATGGCGGCCTGGCTCGACGACGACCGGAAGGTGCATCCCTGCGACGGCGAGCAGGCCTACAAGGGC
The DNA here is from genome assembly GCA_023261405.1 of Planctomycetota bacterium. GTDB lineage: Bacteria > Planctomycetota > MHYJ01 > MHYJ01 > JACPRB01 > JACQFK01. Next base: position 5,349 of record JAHFOZ010000204.1, on the reverse strand, counting down.
ATCGAGATCACGATGGCGCTCATGCGCTCGGTGGTCGAGCGCGGGCAGGTCAGGCTTCCCCTCGGGCCGGGCGAACCGGAACTCGAGGCGCTGAAGAAGGCCGTCCCGGACCGCCCGGTGCTGCTGTCCCTGGAATCAAGCCGGAAGGAATATCCGGGGGCCGCCGATCGCGCTTGATCAAGCCCGGGATCAGGGGTATAAGGGGCGGGCGGGCCTTCACCACGGGAGGGAGTCCATGATCCGCGTGCTGGCGATGGCGGCCGTCCTGTCGGGGACGCTGGCGGCGCAGGATCCGGACAAGCCCAGCCCCACGGCCGGGGGCGTCAACGAGGTCCGGGTCACCCAGGCCATCGACAAGGGCATCGCGTTTCTCAAGACCGCCCCGTCGCCCGACTTCGCGGGTTCGTACGGGAACTCCGACGAGCTGATCCTCTGGACCTTCATCCACGCCGGCGTCCCGCCGACCGAGCCGCGGTTCAGGGAGCTCTTCACGGCAGCAGCCGCGGCGCCGATGAAGCGCACCTACAAGGTGGCGCTCCTGGCCATGTGTCTCGAGGAGATGGACCGGGCGAAGTACCAGGACAAGATCGCGCAGTGCGCTCAGTTCCTAGTGGACACCCAGTGCACGAACGGCCAGTGGGGCTACGGCAACAAGGTGGAGTCGGTCAAGGACGTGCCCGTGCCGGCGCCCGAGGTTTCCAAGGACGTGCCCACGGCGCCCGCCGGGAAGCCGCCCGTCTTCGGCGCCAAGGCGAAGCCGGCGGCGAAGAAGCTGACGATCAAGAAGACGGCCGACGGCCCCGAGGCGGGGGACAACTCGAACTCGCAGTACGCGGCGCTCGGGCTGCGCGCTTGCCACGACGCGGGCATCGTGATCCCGGAGGCGACGATCTCGGCGGCGGTGAAGGCGTGGAAGGCGTCCCTCTTCAACGAGGCGGACCGCAGCAAGGCGAAGGACGCGAAGAAGTCGGTGGCCTCGAGCGGCGGCAGCGTCGCCGAGGGCTGGAACTACAAGACGGCCGAGGCGGACGAGCGCGCGCCCTACCACGCGATGACGGCCGGCGGGGTGGGGGCGATGGTGATCTACCTGCACCTCCAGAAGAAGAACTGGAAGAGCGACCCGGCGGTCGAGGCGGGCATGAAGTGGCTCACGGACAAGTTCAAGATCGAGGCCTCGAACCCCTACTACATGTACGCCCTCGAGCGCGCGGGCATCCTCTACGGCACGGAGACCTTCGGCAGCCGCCCCTGGTACCGCGAGGGCGCCTACGCGATCCTCGGCGTCCAGAAGGCCGACGGCAGCTGGGGCGAGGACCTCGCGGACCCCAACGGCCTGATGTGGTACGGCCGCACCTGGGACACCTGCTTCTCGATCCTCTTCCTCCGCCGCGCCACCCGCCCGCTGGTCGCCTCCACGGTCGCGCCGAAGTAGGGGGCCCCGGGATTCCGGGCCGGATCGGCCCGGCGGGGGATCCTTCGAGCGGCCTACCCCCTTGAGTCCACCAAACGCTACAAAGCGCACTCAGGATTTTACCGCATCCAGCAGGTCCCGGACCTCTTGATCGATCAATTCGGGATCGCTGAGTGAGCCCGCGACCTCCTGGCGGAGGAGTTCCCGGTAGCGTTTCCGCGTCCGATGGATGAGGTTGTTGAGCTGGCTCGGCGAGATCCCCAGGCGCTCCGCGGTCGACCCGTACGCGGGCCCTCCGGCCAGGTGGGGCTTGAGCGCCTCGAACTCCGCCGGGCTCATCCCTGCAGCCAGGGCCCCGAGGGCGCGGGCCATGGAGGAGAGGGCCCACTGGCGCGTGAAGGCGCGCTCGGGGGTTTCCCGGGTGCCGGGGTGGACGGCGAATTCGATCTCCGCTCGCCGGAAGTCGATGGAGAGGATCGACCGGCCCCCCCCGCGCTTGTGCGCCCCCTCACGCTCGGCCTCGTTGATCATGTAGTTCTTGAGAGCCGCGAGGAGCCAGGACCGGAAGCGGCCCTTCTCCCGCGAGACCCCCTTGAGCGAATCCCGCTCGAGGAACCTTGTAAAGAACCCCTGACAGAGGTCCTTGGCCTCGTCCACGTCCGTTCCGCGCCGCCGGATGAAGAAGTAGACGGGTTTCCAGTAAGCCTGCAGGAGCTTTTCCAGGGCCTCGCGCGAATGCTCGCGGGCTTGGAGCACGAGGGACCAGAGGGTGGGAGTGAACTCGCTGCGGACGCCCCCCATCGAGGTTTCGCGACGCCTCACTTGAGCCCTGCGACATGGCGCCCCACGTCCGTCTCGAGATCCGCGATCCTCCGGCCGGTCGCCTTCACGAGCGTGGTCACGGGGTCCTGGCCCGCGCGGGTGTCGGTCGCGTAGGCCTCGATCTTCTCCCGGGGCAGGGTCTGGACGAGGAAGTGCACGAGCGCCCCGGAGTGGGCGTAGAGGGACCACCCGCAGCTGCAGACCCGTCGAACCTGTGGCACGTTCAGGAGATTATAGCACCCGGGGGCGAGGTTCGAGGGGAGGCCCGGCGTCGCCGGCCGGCGCGATTCACTTCTTCTGGAAGGCGCTCAGGCTCACGCTGACGTGGGAGGCGACGTCGGTGTTGATCCAGACGGCCTTCTCCTCGCTGCGGCCGTCGAGGGTCATCGAGAAGACGTACTTTCCTTCGGGCAGGACGTGCGTGTCGCCCAGGCGGCCCTTGGCGGCCTCCTTGCCGGCGCGGTCCTTCACGACGTACTCCGCCTGGCCCATCGCGGCGAGCGAGAGCGCGCCCAGGAGTTCGTCCGCCTTCCGGGCGTGGAAGTAGCGGCCGCCGCCCGCCGCGGCCGTGCGCTCCAGCTGCGCCTTCCAGTCGTCGTCGCCGATGTCGAAGCCCACGACGTGGAGCTTCATGCCCTTCCTCGAGGCCGCGAGCGCCGCCGCCGCCTCGTCCGGCTTCGCGCCGCGCGTGGATTCGCCCCCGTCCGTGAGAAGGACGGTCATGATCTCGATCTCCTCGGGCACCGCGCGCAGGTCCCCCACCGCCTCCTTCAGGCTGTGCGTGATCGGCGTCTTCCCCTTGCACTTGAGCGCGCGCACCCGCGCCACGAACTCGGCGGGCCGCACCGGGCCGATCGGGATCACGAGCTCGCTGTCCGTGTTCGACTCTTCGTCGAGCGAGAGATGCCGGTGGCCGTAGACCCGCAGGCCCACCTGCGTCCCCTCGGGCAGGCGCTTCACGATCGACTCGACCACGTCCTTCGCCACCTCGAACTTCTCCTTGCCGTCCAGTTCGTCGCGCATCGAGCCCGAGGCGTCCAGGATGAAGTGGAAGTTCGTCGTGTCGTTGAGCACGTGCGTCTCGAGCGTGCCCTTGCCCCCCCTCTTGAGCGCCTTCACCGGCGCCGTCGCGCGCGTCAGGAAGAGCAGCGCGAACGAGGTCGATTTCTCCGCGTCCTCCGAGGGCGATGTCCAGCGGCCGTCCTTCTGCTGGGCGTCCACGAGGTGCTTCGCCCCCATCGGGTACCAGCGGTGCTCGCCGATCTGCTCCGTGGCGGCGAACACGCCCACGCGCTCGACCGAGTACAGGTAGTAGAGCGGCCACTGGTTGGACTTGGGGTTGTCCCTCACGCTGAAGTTCTTCGCGAGCCAGTCCGTCCCCTCCTGGATCGTGGGGTGGGCCAGGTAGTCCTTCTCGCCGAGGTAGAACCGGCAGAGGGCCGTCGTGCAGATTCCCGCGCAGGTCATGCTGCCGTACGGGTTCCCGCGGTGGTGGTAGGCCCAGCCGCCCCCCTTCGTGGCCCGCTCCTCCATCTCCTTCAGGCACTTCGCCCAGACCTCCTTCGGGACCGTGAAGCCGCACTTCGCCGCGGCGTGCAGGCCGAGGATCGCGAACTGGGTGCAGGAATTGTCCCCGTCGCTCGGGTCCTTGCAGGTCCCCCTGCGCCTGACCTCCTCGCCCTTCACCTCCTCGTCGAGAGGCTCCCCTCCCGAGACCGAGATGCCTCCCGCGGGCCGGGCCGGGGGCGCGACGGCCGCGATCGGGACGTCCTCCTTGTAGGTCCAGGTCCCCTTCGGGCCCTGCGACTCCACCAGGTACTCCGCGCACTCGCGGGTGAGGACCCGGAGGTCCGGGTCGCGCGTGGCCTCGAGCGCCAGGGCCCGCAGGCCGGCCACGTAGACCCGGGGGCCGTCCTTCTGCCAGGTCGCGCCGCGAAGGAACCCGTTGATCTTCTCCCGGAGCTTCCCGTTCGAGGTGTAGGGCTTCGTGTGGATGAGCGCGTAGGCGGCCAGGTAGTCCTCGCCGTGGGCGAACTCGCGTTTCGCGTACTGACCCGCCAGCCAGGACGCGCCGAGGTCGATCGCCCGGTTCACCTGCTCGGAGCTGACCCCGAACTTCCGCAATTCCGCGTCCCGCTGCTCCTTCACGGCATCGGGGGCCGGATCCTGGCCCACCGCCTGGGGGGCGGGCTTCTCGGCGGGCTTTGCGGAGGGCGGAGCGACGGGTTTCGCGGGGGCCGGGTCGGCGGGCCTAGGGGCCGGCGTCTCGATGACCTTCGCCCCGCATCCCGCGCAGAATTTCGCGCCCGGCCCGAGCTCCTTGCGACACTCCGCGCAGGCGCGCACCGGGACCTTCTCGCCGCACTCGCCGCAGAATTTCGCCCCGGGCTTGAGCGGCTTCGTGCACTTGGCGCACGCCGCTTCCTGGCAGACGACCGCGGGGCGCGGGGCCGGTCCGGCGGCCGGCAGGATACAGGCCAGGAGGATCAGCAGGGACCGCACGGCCGGGCTACTTCGGGGCCTCGACCTTCTTGCCGCAGCCGCCGCAGAACTTTGCGTCCTGGGCGAGCTTCTGCCCGCAGCTGCACTTGGCGGTCTCCGCGCCGGTCCCGCACTTCTCGCAGAACTTGGCGTTCGCGGCGATCTCCGTCCGGCACTTGGGACAGACGTTGGCGGCCGGCCGGGTGAGCTTGTCGTCGATGTCGGGGAGCATCTTCTTGTAGGACTCGTCGAGCGCCCAGCGGAGGATCTTCCCGTGGGAATCCTTGTCCAGCTGGACGTTGTTCTTCGCGTCGCCGCCGATCCCCAGGACCCGGACGCCCCAGGCCTTTGCGCTCAGGCTCTGCTTCACCTCTCCGAAGTCCTTGGCCACGATCTCGCCCGTGGTCGTGTTCACGAGCTTGACGTCCACGCCCACCTCGACGTTGATGACCGTCTTCGAGGTGTCGATGTTCAGGGGGGCCACCTTGCCGAGCGCGCTGTCGAGGATGCCTCCGCCCGTCTTCGTGTGCTCCGTCATGACCCGGTAGTTCGTGATCGTGCCCAGGAACATGTACCCGACGCCGCGGATCTTGCCGGGCTTGGCGAGTTCGGAGGGGTCCACGATCCCCTCGAGC
>JAHFOZ010000203.1 GCA_023261405.1 Planctomycetota bacterium | reverse complement strand
TGAGGACGAACTTGAGCGCGACGCCCGTCCCGCGCTCCCGGAGCCGCCGCGCCCCCGACCAGGTCCGCTCGAATGAGCCCCTGACCCGGGTCACGGCGTCGTGCGTCTCCGGCCGCGCCCCATAGACGCTCAGGCTCAGGCCTGCGAGGGCAACGTATCGCGCGAACCGGTCGCACGCCTCCGGAGTGAGAAGGGTCCCGTTGGACAGCACCGTGACGACGAAGCGGCGCGCGGCCGCCTCGTCCAGGATGTCCCAGAAGCGCGGATGGACCATCGCCTCTCCGCCCGTGAGCGCCAGGTACAATGTCCCCGCCCGGCGGAAGTCGTCGAGCAGCCCCACGATCTCCTGGAAGCTCAGCTCGGATCCGCCAGGCGGCCGGGGCAGATCGCGGTCGAAGTTGTAGCAGTGAGTGCAGCGGATATTGCAGCGGAGCGTGAGCTCGAGGCTCATGTTGAGCGGGATGCACCGGGCGTAGGCCAGCTCCTGAAGCTCTCCCAGGACGCTGCGCTCCTCCTCCGGCGCTGTCATTCGCGGCTCAACAGTCCCCGGTCCTCGAGTGCGTTCAGGAAGGCGCGCACGTCCTTCTCCGCCTGGGCCGCGTCCACGTCGAACTCCCCGCACAGGGCGCGCGCGAGATTCTCGGCCGATCGCCACGCTTCAAGTTCGCCCCACAGGAATGAACCCACCTCGTCGAGCTGGTGCATCTCGCTCCTGGCTGGAACGACAATGACGACCTGACCCTGGATCTCCTGGGAGGGAAGCCTGGAATCGCGGCGGAACTGCGGATCATGGGCCATAAACCTGCCCTTACGACAGCTTGTAGACACCGCGGCAGGGAGGAGGGACGATCGGGATGGGCGGCTTGACCTTCTGACAGGCCAGGGCGCGACGTTCGAAAACCTTCTCGGTGCGGATCGACGGAGGCTTGTACGGTCTCTTTCTTTTCTCTGTCATAAACTCATCCCCGCCCGGTCATCCTACGGCAGGTCTTGAAGGGTGTAAAGAACATCCGGGCCCCCGGGCGCTTCCCGAACGAGACGGCCCGCGGGGAAGACCATTCATCGAAGCGCCTCCCGGATCATGGATTCGACGGAGGGAAACGCGGTTTTCCGGGCGTCGTAGCTGAGCGTGAAGGTCCGGGCCTGGAGCACGCAGCTCCGCGCCGCGGCCAGGATCCTCCGGGCGTCGCCCGGATGCTGGCCGAAGTAGAGGGCGCACTGCAGGAGGCGGGCCAGCGCCGCCGCTTTGGGGACCTGGGTGACGCCGCGCGGGCCGCGGCGGTCGAGCAGGAGGATCGCCTCGAGCGGCCGCGATACGGGGTTCTTCCCCGGGAGAAAATCGCCGCGGAAAGGCGTGCCCCAGAGGCGGGTCCCGACGACGCCGACCAGCTCGTCGGCCAGGAGCCTCTTCACCGGCGTCGCGCATCCGAGTGTGCTCTTTCCCGCGCCGGAGAGGCCTGGGAAGAGCCAGCCATCCACCGCGGCCGAGTGGCAGAGGAAGCCGTCCCGCTTGACGAGCTCGAAGCTGAGGGCGATGCGCAGCAGCGAGTCGAAGGACGAGGGCGAGCGGACGAGCGTCGCGCGCCCGGCGCCCGGGGCGAGGTCGAGGGAGAGGTCATGGCGCTCGACGCGGCCCGCGCGCCCGTTCCACACGACCCGCGGCACGCTGCGGAACGGTCCGAGGGCCCGGCGCACCGGCGTGAGATCGATCGACAGGTCGGGCGCACGATCCGTCGCGAACGGAGCATAGCGCCGGCCCGCAGAGGCGATGAATCGGGCGTCATCCGATGCGAGGCGGATGGCGATGGTGCAGACCCGGATCGTGATCGCGGTCATGATTCTGGTGCGGCCCCGGCAGCCTCCAAGCTCGGGATGGCTGGGGCCTCAGGGCGACTATCGTAGCCCGGGCGGGGGAAACTTGCAACGCAGGGGCTCGGTTTCCGGACGCGGGATCAGTTCGCGCCGTGATCGGGTAGGATTGGAAGCGCAGGCGAGGGGACGGCTGGAATGTGGTTTCTGGCACTGATCATCGTGGGTGTCCCGCTGGCCCTTGCGATCTGGGCCTCGAAAGTAAAGCCGGGGCAGGAGGCCGGGGAGTATCCCGGTGCGCCCCGCGCCCGAGGGCGCGCCCCCGCGCTCCGGATGACCGCCCCCTTCGCCGTTCGCGGGCGGCCGGGGGAGGTGAAGACCGACCACGATGACCGCATGGGCGGGTGGTGTACCGCGCGGGTGGACATGCGCGGCCATTCCCCGGGGGCTTTCATCATCCACCGCTCGGGTATCCTGAACCGGATCGATCCCGTCTTCGGCGACCAGGACATCCAGATCGGGGACCGCCGGTTCGATCAGACGTACGTCATCAAGGCCCATCCGGTGGACCTGGCCCAGCGGCTTTTCAGCGTGGAGCGGCGCGCCGAGGTCATGGCGGCCGTGCGCCGGCACGAGCCCAACTTCCTGAAAGTGGAACTGACCCGGGAGACCCTGGAGGTCCGCGAGTGGGGGCACCGGTACGAGGTCGCGGCGGAGGTGGACTCGGTGCTCCGGACCGCGTCGGACTTCACGAGGTTCATCCTCGACCTGGAAGGGGGAACCGGGGTGCTCTGGCTGGGCGAGGCCGAAATCGGCGTGGGGCAGTGCCAGGTCTGCGGTACGGAGATGAGCGTCGCCGTCGTCGAATGCGCGAAGTGCCGCACGCCGCACCACGAGGAGTGCTGGCGCTATCTCGGGATGTGCTCCACCTTCGCCTGCAAGGAGAAAGCGTATCGGGTCGAGGGCCGCCGCATCACCGCGCCCCCGCCGCCGCGCCCCGAGCCCCCGGCCCGTCGCCAGAGGCCCGACGAATGGATGTCGGAGGAGATGAACCGGGACATCCGGAACACGGGCGGGGTCCCGCTCCGGGACGTCCCGGCGGTGGACGAGTCGCTCCGTCGATTCGAGCAGCGCCAGCGGGAGCGGGGGCAGACATGAGCGACCTCGATCTCATCGGCCGCGAGGCGGCCGGCGGGATCGCCGGCTGCGAGGCAGTTTTCCCGGTCGTGCATCCGGCCGGCCCCTATAATGCAGCGCTAGATGAGCGAGCTCGATCTGATCCGGTGGATCCGCAGCAGGGTCGGGAGGCGTCGGGATCGCGTGCTGGTGGATACGGGGGACGATGCGGCGGTCGTCAGCATCGGCGGCCGGCCGGTGCTGTTCAAGACGGACTCCGTCGTGGAAGGCGTCCATTTCGACGGCAACTCCGCCCGGCCCGAGGACATCGGCCACAAGGCGGTCGCCCGCTGCCTGAGCGACATCGCCGCGATGGGGTGCGTCCCCTCGTTCACCGTGGCGGCCCTGATGGTCCCCCGGACCCGCAAGGGATCCTGGGTCCGCCGCCTGGTGCTGGGGATGGAGCGGACGGCCACCGCGTTCAAGTGCCCCATCGTGGGGGGCGACGTCGCGGTGCATCCGGGAAAGCTCGCGGTGACCGTTTCGATGCTCGGGGAATCCGGCGGGCGGGCCCCGGTCTGCCGTCGGGGAGCCCGGGTGGGGGATGTGCTCGCGGTGACGGGTTCGCTGGGCGGGTCCATCCTGGGGAAGCACCTGCGCTTCACCCCACGCGTCCGCGAGGGCGTGGCGCTCAACCGCCGCTTCGAGATCCATGCCATGATCGACCTTTCCGACGGCCTTTCCACCGACCTCGCGCACCTCTGCCGGGAGAGCGGGGTGGGGGCGGTCCTCCGGGAGGACCTGCTGCCGATCTCGGCGGCCGCCCGGCGGCTGGCGCGGCGGGACGGCGACTCGGCGCTCGACCACGCGCTCCGTGACGGAGAGGACTACGAACTGCTCTTCGCGCTACCGGAATCGCAGTCCCGGCGCCTCGAACGCTGCGGGCTGGGGACCGTGATCGGCGAAGTAACCTCGCTCGCGGGAACGTATCTTTGGCAGAAGGACGGCAGCCTGATCGAGATCATGGCGCGCGGATGGGAACACCGGCTGAAGCGCTGATCCTGGACACGCACTCCCCGGCGGAGACGGCGGAGCTGGGGCGCTGCCTCGGCGCCGCCGCGCGCGCGGGGACGCTGCTTGCCCTCGTGGGGGACCTGGGCGCGGGCAAGACCCTTTTCGTCAAGGGTCTCGCCGCGGGGCTGGGCGCCGGCGCGGTCACCAGCCCCACTTTCGTGCTCATGAACCTGTATCCCGGCCGCCTGCGGATCGCCCACTTCGACCTCTACCGCCTCGAGAAGCCCGACCTGCCGTCCCTGGGGTTCCACGACTACAGGGACGATTCCGTGGTCGTGATGGAGTGGGCCGACCGCGTGGACGAGCGGCTCCTCGGGGATCATCTCCGGATCGAATTCGAGGTGACGGGCGAGGATTCGCGGCGTCTGATGTTCCGGGCGAGCGGGCCGGCGAGCAGGGCGCTTCTGGGGAGTTCCGGCCTTGCGTGATTTACGTCGAACCTTTCCGTCCCGCCCCCGTTGATATGCACCAGAACGAGTGGGACCTCCTGAGCGACGCCGAACTGGTTGCGGAAGTCAAGCGGGGGCGCCTCGCGGCCTTCACACGCCTCGTGGAGCGCCACCAGAGATCCCTCATCAACTTCTTCTACCATGTTTCGTGGGACCGGCAGATCGCGGAGGATTGCGCCCAGGAGGTTTTCCTGAGGCTCTTTTCGCACCTGGACCGCTATGAACCCCAGGCCAAGTTCTCGACGTTCCTCTTCCGGGTGGCCCGGAACCTGTGGATCGACCGGGTCCGCGCGGCCAACGCGCGTGCGAAGCCGGTGTCGCTCGAGGCCGTAGGGGCCGGGGGGGACGAGCGCCCCCTGCAGGAGCGAATCGCCGGGAACGCGGCGACGCCCGTCGAAATTCTGGCGGAGCGCGACCAGCGAGACGCGCTGCGGGCGGCGATCGAGCGGCTCCCGGAGGAACAGCGGGTCGTGGTGGTGCTCGGCGAGTTCGAGGGGTTGAAGTACCAGGAGATCGGCGCGATCCTGGACGTTCCCGTGGGAACCGTGAAGTCGCGGATGCACGCGGCGATGGAGAAGCTGAAGGAAATGCTCCTGCAGGTGGAAGCGTGAGCGCCCCGGCGGAATGCGGACGGGCCTCGGAGCTCACGGCGTTCCTCCAGGGCGAGACGGCCCCGGAGGAGGCGGAGGGGCTGCGTCTCCACCTCGAGGGGTGCCTGCCCTGCGGACGCGAGCGCGCGCGCCTGGAGAAGGTGCGGGCCGCGCTGCTCGGCGTGGAGCGGGTGGAGCCTTCCGCGGATTTCACCGCGCGCGTCCGTCGCTCCCTCCTGCGGGCCCACCCCGAATTCCTGGCGACGCCTCCGCCGGGCAAGCGGTGGTGGAGGGCCTTCCGTCCGTCCCCCCTCGTGGCACTCTCGCTGGCCGCCAATGCCGCGCTGGCCCTGGTGGCGGTCTGGCTCTTCTACTTCCGCGCGGAGCCGGGGGAGGGTGCGCACGAGGCCACGCTCCGCTGGGCGCGGGGTCGTGCGGAACCCGGGTCGGGCCGGGAGCCGGGGTCGCCGTCGGAACTCAAGGGGGCGGCGCTCCCGGGCGATGCGAACCGGGTGAAGCTGGACCACGAGGCCTGGCAGGGGCGGATGGGGCGGGACCGGCATCGCCTCAAGTTCATCGAGGACCGGAAGCCCGGGGGCGACAAGGCGGTCGCCGCCGCGCTGGAGTGGCTGGCCCGGGCGCAGAGGCCCGACGGCGGCTGGGCGGGCGCCTCGCCGCAGGCGGGGCAGGCGTCCTCGCCGCACCTCACGGGATTGTCGTTGCTGGCCTTCCTGGGAGAGGGACACACGCCGGCGGGCGGGCCCCACGCGGGCGCCGTTCGCCGGGGCCTGGATTTCCTGCTGGGGGAGCAGCGCGCCTCGGGGCTGGTGGGTACGGAGCCCGAGGGGGCGATGATGGGGCATGCGATCGCGGGGATGGCGTTGCTCGAGGCGGCCATCCTCATGCGGGATGAGCGTCTCGCCGCGGCGGCCGCGGCGGCGGTGAGCTTCACGGTCTCGGCCCAGAACAGGACGGGTGGCTGGGGCCGCTCGTGGCGTGGAGAGGATCACGATCCTTTCGTGGTCGGCTGGCAGGTGACGTTCCTGAGACTGGCCCAGGTGGGCGGCCATGCAGGGGTGATCTGCCCGCTCCTGCAGGCCGACCGCCGCCTTCGCATGGCCGGCGGCCACGAGGCCGATGCGGGCGGCCGCGCTTCCGGATCGGGCGGCCTGCGGGCGGTCACGGCCGTGGGGATGCTGGCCCACCAGATGGCGTCGCCCGCCTGGGACACGCGGCTGCTCTGGAGCCGGGCGGAGACGCTGCTGGAGCTGTCGCCCATCCCGGGGATGGAGAAGGCCTCCTTCGGACAGAACGATCTGGATTTTGCCTATTTCGGCACGCTGGCGCTGCACCAGCTCGGCGGCGAGGGCTGGACCCGCTGGTGGCATCCGCTGCGGGAGAAGGTCCTGCTCCTCCAGGCCAGGGACGGCTCCTGGCCGGCCGACCTGGATCCCTGGCGCGCCGAGGGCGGGCAGGTCCACACCACGGCCCTCGCGGCGCTCATCCTTGAGACGCCGGGGCGGTATCCGCGCATGGCAGAATAGGCCGATCCGGACGCCCGGGGTATAATCCTCGTGTCATGCGGAAAGTCGCGATCATCGGGGTTCCTCTCGATCTCGGGGCCAGCCGGCGGGGCGTCGACATGGGGCCCAGCGCGGTCCGGGTCACCGGGCTGGCGGACCGTCTCCGCGAGCTGGGCTGCGAGGTCCGCGACACGGGCGACGTCGACGTGCCGCTCCCCGAGGAGACCCATCCCGGCGACGCGAAGAAGCACTTCGCGGAGGACATCCAGAAGGTCTGCCAGGAGCTCTGCGACCGCGTGGCGAAGGTCCTGGGCGAGGGGTCGCTTCCGGTGACCCTGGGGGGAGATCACTCCCTCGCGATGGGCTCGGTGGCCGGGGTGGCGCGGCACCACCGGGCGAAGGGCGAGAAGGTGGGCCTTCTATGGTTCGACGCCCACGGGGACATGAACACGCCGGAGACCAGCGGCACGGGGAACATCCACGGCATGCCGCTGGCGCATCTGTTGGGGTTGGGCGATGCGGGGCTCGCCGGGATCGGCGGGGTGGGGCCGAAGGTCGCGGCGGCGAACGTATGCCTCGTGGGGATCCGCGACCTGGACGCTCGCGAGAAGAAGCTCATCGCGGAGAGCGGGATGGGCGTGTACACGATGAAGGACATCGACCGCCACGGGGTCTCGCACGTGCTGGAGGAGGCGATCGAGCGGGCGTCGCGGGGCACGGCGGGATTCCACGTGAGCTTCGACATCGACTGCATCGACCCGGGCGTGGCGCGCGGGACGGGCACTCCCAAGAAGGGCGGCCTCACCTACCGGGAGGCGCACCTCTGCATGGAGATGGTGGCCGACTCGCAGCGGCTCACGTCGCTCGACATGGTGGAGATCAACCCGATCCTGGACCACCGGAACTCGACCGCCGACTTGGGGAGCGAGCTCATCCTGTCGGCGCTCGGCAAGAGCATCTATTAGTTCGCGGGCTGCGGGATCTTCCTCCTGCGGACGCGGCGCCACACCAGCCAGGCCGCCAGCAGGACCGCGATCCAGGGGCCCGCAAGCGAGAGTCCCACGAAGAGCTTCTCGATCGACCAGAGGAGCCCTTTCCAGCTGCCCGAGAACGTGTCGCGGATCGTCTTCCCGATGCCGTGCTCCTCGCCGATGAGCTCCGGGGGGGAGACGATCGTGAGGCCGATCAGGGCGCGCTCGCGGAGGAGCGGGAGCGAGCCGGTGGGGCCCGTTGCCGGGAGGTCGTGCTTGACCTCGGCGTTCTTGACGAGGCCGAGGGCCTTGAGCTGGACCACGAGGGCGGCGAACTTGTCGGCGTCGAGCTGCGCCTCGAGGCCGGCCGAGGTCCGGTTTCCCTGGCCGAGGAGGGAACCGTTTACGATCTTCCCACCCGCCGTCTCGATCGCCTTGCGGGCCGCCGGGTAGGCCTCCTGCACGTCGGGCGTCTCGACGAGGATCCTCGCCTGACGGGTGACGATGATGGGGGGCGTCGTGATCGAGAGGTCGATGACGGCCTGCTCCTTCTTGAGCGGGGCGTCCGCCTTGGGGGCCCCCTGGGCGCCGCCGCGGGCGGTCTTCTGCTGGTTGACGGTGTCGTTGGTCACGTGGCCCAGTTTCTTCAGCGCCTCGCGGAGGTCGGGGAACTTCTCGGCGTCCACGCGGGCCTTGATGATCCCGATGGCCGAGCCGTCGTTCTCGCGGGTCATGCGCGAGTCGGCGACCTGCCCGCCGGCGTCGGTGACTTCTTTCTGCGCCTTGGCGTACGCGTCGTCCGGGTCGCGCACGGTGAGGCCAATGTTGGACTGGAGGGTCTGCACGTACTCGAAGGGGCGGCCAAGGTCCTTTTCGGAGACCGTGAGGATGATGGTCGAGAGGCCGACCTGGTTGTCGTAGAACTTGAGCTCGCCCTTCATGGACTCGATCTCCTCGATGGTCTTGCCCATCTGGACCTCGACCTCGAGGAGTTCCTTCACGGTGCCCTTGGCCTCGGCGAGCAGTTTCTTCAGCCGCTCGAGGAGCGCCTGCTTGGAGTCGCGCCGGGTCTCGAGGTCCATGTAGGCCTTGGTGACGTCCTGCGATCCGATGTTCTGCATCCGGACGGTCCCGAGCTCGCGGAACTTCGCGAGGAGCGCCTCGAAACGCTCGGGCGGGACGCGAACGGTGACCGTGGCGCGAATCTTTCCGTTGGCGAGCCGCTGGGTGTTGGCCCCGGCGACGAAGCCCTTCTCCTCGAGCGTGAGGGCGTTGATCCGGGTGAACGCGGCATCGTAGGCCTCGACCTCGAGGTCCAGGTCGGCGTTCCGGATGATCTTCCGGTTGTCCTGGGGCAGCTTGGCGTTGGCCTCAGGGAAGAGAGGCGATACCTCCAGTTTCTCGGCGATATCCTTGAGGGCCTTAGAATCCTCGCC
>JAHFOZ010000606.1 GCA_023261405.1 Planctomycetota bacterium | reverse complement strand
GGAGTGTCTTGTTCCTAAAGGTGGGAGGCGAGGAGGTCGCGGAGGATGCGGAATTCAAACGGTTTGGGGAGATAGGCGTCGGCGCGCACGCCGAAGGCGTGGCGGGCGGCAGTCTCATGGTTGTAGGCGGTCATCAGAATGACCTTGAGGACGGGGAAACGTTCCCGCGCGCGGCGCACGAATTCGAGGCCATCCATGCCCGGGAGCTTGATATCCACCAGGACCGCATCGAGCCGTTTGAGTTTCCGCAGCACCTGGAGCCCCGCCTCCCCGGAGGCCGCCATGCGGACGGAATAGTCCGCGCGGAGGGCTTCGCGGATCGACCAGCGGATGAGCTTCTCATCCTCGACCACCAGGAGGCTCTTCCGGCGGGTTTTCCGCCGGGGCGGGTCCAGGGGCTGCGCGACGTTCATCGGGCCGGCTCCCGCTCCGACCGGGCCGTGGCGCAATCGGGGCAGCAGCTGCCGATCTCCCCGAACTCCTTCAGCACCTCTTCCTGCTCGGCCGCGACGAGGAGATGGCCGGCCATCGGGAAGAGGACGTTGTCCTCCTTCCAGATGTGGTTGCGCAGGAGGTCGAGGAGATAGCGGCCCGCCTCCACCGCGGCGTCCAGGCGGCCCTGCTCCAGGGCGCGACGCAGGGCAGAGATGTGCTCGTGCTCATCCCGGTGCTCCAGCAGCATGCAGTGCACGGGTCCCTGGCCCAGCGGGAAATGGAGCGCCAGCCGGGGGAAAAGGACATCCTCCTCCTTCCTCCGGTGGAGGGTCAGGCCTCCTTCCAGGAAGCGGAGACCTTTCCACAGGCCGTCCGCGGAGCGTCCCTGCACCGCCTGTTCGAAGGCCCGGAGTTGCTCGAGGACGACGGTGTGCTCGCGGCTGAGGATTTCGGTGAAGCTCATGCCGGGGATGGAGCAACAGGGATGCCATGGAGAGTCCGGGAAAGGGGCGCCGGCGGGGCGCGGGATAATCCTCAGCGCTGCGGGTTACTCCGAGGCGCGGCGTCCGCCGCCAGGAGGTCCAGGATCCGCGAGAGCAGGGTCTCAGGATCGAGGGGCTTCCAGAGGATGCCCGCGGATTCGGCCGGGCCCCATGTCGCTCGATCGGCGACGATCACGAGGCGGGGATACGTCATGAGGATCGCCCCATCCGCGAGCGTCTCCAGGACATTTCCCGCGAACAACTCGTACTCCAGGATCGCCAGGTCGAATGGCCCCTGGCGGGCCAGCCGGCAGGCCACGGGAAGACTTCCCGCCGCGACCACGCTTCAGCCCGCGTCGGTGACGACGGAGGCGATCAGGCGGGCCGTCTCCCCGTCCGGGGCCGCCACGAGGACCCGGCAGGCCGTGCGGTTCATGGTGACCCCGGTTCCACCTTGCAGACCTGGCCCTGCCCCGTCCAGTGGAGGAGGGCGCGGATCATGACCCCCTGGACCCAGAAGAGGTCGTGCTTCCGGAGCCTGGGGCGCGGGTCCGACAAAAGGGTCCAGAGGTGGCCGGCCAGATCCTCCCGGCTTTCGCCGGCGGCATAGCAGGTCGCCAGGACGTGGACCTCCTCGCGCGCGGCGAGGGCCTCGATGAGGCGGGCATGCATCGCGTTGAGGCGGCTCTCGATTTGCCGGGAGGTCGGGTTGTCGCTGTGGCAGGCCCTGTGGGCCACGGCGTAGACCAGCAGGGCCGGGGAGACCGGGAGCCCGGGGTGTTCGGGGATCGCCGTCGCGGACTGGAACCGACGGTCGATGGAAAGCAGTTCGTCCGCGTCGAACGAGGTGCTTAGGACGGCATCGAGACCGGGGCAGGCGAGGTCCCAGAGCCGGCGTCGTTTCATCATCGGAGGAAGAGGGCATACCTCACGACCTCCGGAGCAAGCAAAGAAGGGGCCAGAGCGGGGTTCCCAAGCGGCTGAACGGCAGCACATTGGCAGGCCGTCCGACGGCAGAGTGTTGCACTCGGCGAGACTGCAACCGGATGCAACCGATCAGGGGGCGGAGATCTTCAGCCGTTTCATCCACCGCCAGAGGCTGGTGCGGTGGAGGCCCAGGGCGTGCGCGGCTTGGGTCGTGTTCCAGCCCGCCTGTTTCAACGCCCTGAGGATCTCGTCGCGGGTGCGGCGGCGGCGCGGGCGGGAGGAGGCCTTCGGGTGGAGGCCCGTGCCGGGAGGGAAGTCGTCGACCTGGAGGAACACCCCGCGCGCGCGCACGAAGGCGTGCTCGAGGGCGTTCTCCAGTTCCCGGATGTTCCCCGGCCAGTCGTGGTCCATGAGCCGCCGTAGCGCCTCCTTCGAGACCCCTTCGACGCGGCGCTTCAGGCGACCGTTGAACCGCTCGATGAAGTGGTCCACGAGGAGGGGGATGTCGCCCTTCCGCTCGCGGAGGGGCGGCAGGGAGACCGGGACCACGTTCAGGCGGTAGAAGAGATCCTCCCGGAAGCGGCCCTCCCGCGCCAGCTGAGCGAGATTTCGGTTCGTGGCGACCACGATGCGGACATCGACCGGCACGGAGTGGGAGTCGCCCACCCGTTCAAGCGTGCGTTCCTGCAGGACGCGCAGGAGCTTGCCCTGCAGGTCGAGGGGGAGGTCGCTCAGGTCGTCGAGGAAGATCGTCCCCCGGTGGGCC
>JAHFOZ010000202.1 GCA_023261405.1 Planctomycetota bacterium | reverse complement strand
GGCCGTGGCCACGTCATCCCTGGGCTTTGGCTTGCCTTGGGGGCTCGCCGTCGGAACGGGCTCCTTGATGGGCTCGGGTTCGCCGTAATCCCACTGACCGTTCTCGCACTGGTTGTCAACGAGGAACTGGGCGCATTCGGCGATCCGTTTCTGGTACTTCTTCGCGTTCAGCTTCTGGAACGCCATCGCGTGGAGCGACGCGGTGTAGGTGGACCCGAGTTCCTTCTGCAGAAGGTGCTCGATGATCGGCTGGAGCTGCGGGTCGTTCTCAGGGTAGAACCCGGAGTGGAGGAGCGTGAGCAGGATGAGTTCCGCATACGCCTGCTTGGCCTCCGGCTGATTCCGCTTCCCGTGTCCGAAGCCGCTGTAGGCCGCGCCGCAACTCAGCAGGTACTTGCAGCCGCTCTGAATGGCGGCATCCACCTTCTCCTGGTCGACTTTCGGATGGGCACCGATGGGCTTGGGCTTGTCCTGCGCGACGACGGGGGCACCCAATCCGACAAGGGATACGCCGACCAGCGCGAACAGTGTTTTCATCCGAGGTCCCTCCGCCTGACCACGCCCCTGGGAAGGCCCGGCTCGCCGAGTTGGATTATAGCCAAACCGTTCATTCCTATTGTAGTGTTTATTCGCGAGCCACGGCCCGGACTGCCGCGGAATCGGCACCCTGGGGCCGGGCCGGGAGGGTTAGATAGGGACGGAGGACGTCTGAAATGACCGCTGCCCTGGCCGCCCTTCTCCTCGCGCTCGCCCCGCAGGATGCCCATCCGATCGAGCTCACGGTCGAAGCGGGGGCCCAGGACAGGGCGGACACGCCCGCGCGGACTTTCGTGATCGTCCCTGATGCCCTGGCCAAAGTCCGCACGGTGGCGCTCAACGGGTCCGGCGGGATGACCCTGACCGGACAGCTTTCGGACCTCTCGATCTCCTCTCCGATGTTCAAGGTCAAGGCGGGGTTCCGTCCGCGCGAACTCACGATCATCCTTCCGGTTCTAAAGGCGGGCCAGACGGTCTCCTTTTCGGGCGTCCTTTCGCCCGTCTCGCCGGCGGTGTCAGGGGGCTTCAAGTGGACCGAGAAGGGTCGCGAGTCGATCGATCTCGCCTTCGACGGCAAGCCCGTCCTCCGCTACATGTGCGCCCCTCTCGACGAATCCTCCAAGGAGTCGCGCGAGCAGACCTACAAGGTCTTCCACCATCTCTTCGACCCCTCCGGCGACCGGCCGGTCACCAAGGGCCCCGGCGGGAAGTTCACCCACCACCGCGGGATCTTCTACGGCTTCAATAAGGTCACCTATGGCTCCGGGAAGGGCTGCGACATCTGGCACTGCACGGGCACGGCGTACCAGGAGCACGTCAAGGTGCTCTCCTCCGAAGAGGGCCCCGTCTTCGGCCGCCACCGCCTCGAGATCGCCTGGCACGGCGCCGGAAAGGAGGTCTTCGCGCGCGAGGAGCGGGAACTCAGCGCCTGGAAGATGCCGCGAGGCACCCTCGTGGAGTTCGCCTCCTCCCTGCGGGCCGAGATCGCCCCCGTCAAGCTGGACGGCGACCCTCAGCACGCCGGGTTCCATTTCCGGGCGGACAACGAAGTGGCCGACAAGACCGCGAAGCAGACCGTCTATCTGCGTCCCGACGGCCCCGGAAAGCCCGGGGAGACGCGCAACTGGGATGCCAAGAACTCCTCCCACAAGAATCTGGCGTGGGACTCCATGAGTTTCCTGCTCGGAGAGAAGCGCTACACCGTCGCGTACCTCGACCGGCCCGAGAATCCCAAGGAGGCCCGCTTCAGCGAACGCGACTACGGCCGCTTCGGCTCCTACTTCGTCCACACCCTCGAGAAGGACCAGGCGCTGGCCGTTGCCTACCGACTCTGGCTCCAGGAAGGGGAGATGACGGTGGACCAGGTGGCCGCGAAGGCGGCGGACTTCACCGCGCCCCCCAGGGTGACCGCCAAGTGATCCGTCCCGTGATCCTGATCCTCCTGCTGGCGGCGGCCGCGCCCCAGGCGAAGCCCCCGAACGTGATCGTCATCATCACCGACGACCAGGGCTACGGGGACCTCGGCTGCCACGGGAACCCGCAAATCCGCACTCCCCACCTCGACGCCTTCGCGAAGCAGTCGGTGGAGCTGGAGCGCTTCCACTCCTGCCCCGTCTGTTCCCCCACCCGCGCGAGCCTCATGACCGGACGCTGGAACTACCGCACGGGCGTCGTGGACACGTTCATCGGCCGCTCGCTCATGCACGCCGACGAGGTCACGATCGCCGAGATGCTCCGGGACGCGGGATGGCGCACGGGGCACTTCGGGAAATGGCACCTGGGCGACAACTTCCCGCTGCGCTCGATCGACCAGGGCTTCCATGAATCGCTCGCGATCAGGGGCGGCGGGATCGGCCAGCCCTCCGACCCGCCCGGCGGCGACCACTACCAGGACCCCACGCTCTTCCGGAATGGAAAGGCTGAGAAGACCAAGGGGTACGTGACCGACGTCATCACCGACGCCGCGATCGACTTCATCGGCCGTCACGCGAAGGAAAGGTTCTTCACCTACATCGCCTACAATGCGCCGCACGGGCCCCTTGAAGTGCCAGACGGCTATCTCAAGCCCTACCAGGACGCCGGACTGCCGGACACAACCGCGCGCGTGTACGCCATGGTCACCAACATCGACGACAACGTCGGCCGCCTCCTCGCGAAGCTCGAATCGCTGAAGGTCGCCGACGACACGATCGTCTTCTTCATGACCGACAACGGCCCGCAGCAGGAACGCTACAACGCCGGGATGCGCGGGAGGAAGGGCACCGTGTTCGAGGGGGGAATCCGCGTCCCCGGCTACCTCCGCTGGCCCGCGGCCATCAAGGGCGGCCGCAAGATGGACCGCGTGGCCGCCCATGTCGATCTCGCGCCCACGCTCCTCGACGCCTGCGGCGTGAAGAAGCCGGACGCCGTCAAGTTCGACGGCCTGAGTCTCCTCCCGCTCCTGCGTGGCGACAAGGTTGAGTGGCCCGACCGCATGCTCTACTTCCAATGGCACCGCGGCGACGAGCCCGAGCTGAACCGCGACTGCGCCGTGCTCTCACAGCGCTGGAAACTCGTGCGCCTCCAGCCCAAGGGAAAGCCCATGCTCTTCGACCTCGCCGCCGATCCCGCTGAGAAGGACGACGTCTCCGCGGCGAACCCCGAGATCGTCGCTCGGCTCGGCGCCGCTTACGAGGCCTGGTTCAAGGACGTGGGGGCCGCGCGCGGCTACGCTCCCCCCCGCATATCGCTCGGGGCCCCGGAGGAGAACCCTGTCCTCCTCACCCGCCAGGATTGGCGCGGCCCAAAGGCCGGCTGGGGGCCCCAGGGGCTGGGACACTGGGAGGTCCAGGTCGCGCGCCCGGGGACCTACGAAGTGACGCTCCTCTCCCGGGCGGCGGCAAGGGCCGGCCGGATCCGCCTGACGCTCTCCGGTCTCTCCGCCGAGCAGGAGATCCAGCCCGGCGCGAGGTCCCACGGCTTCCGCCTCGAGAAGGTCCCGGCGGGGCCCGCGAAACTGGAAGCCTCGCGGGTCTCCGACGAGGAGCCCCTCGGCCTCGAGTACGCCGAGGTCCGCCGGCTCGACTAGGACATGCGGAGGATTCCGTCGAGGGGGCGGGAGCTTCCCCCGGGACGGGCACCGAACATCGGCGCGCCCGCGGCTATTCCCCCAGTTCCCTTCCCAGCTCCTCGAGGCGCGCGTTGAGCTGCTTCTCCAGGTCGGCGGCCGCGGGGTCCCCGTGGAGATTCTTCCGCTCCTCGGGGTCCTTCTCGAGGTCGTAGAGCTCCCACTCCTGCGGCTCGGCGGTGTAGTGAATCAGCTTGTGGCGCTCGGTGCGGACGCCGCGGTGGGCCCGGACCTTGTGGGCGTCGGGCCATTCGTAGTAGTGGTAGTACCAGTCCTTCCGCCAGTCGGCCTTCTCGCCCTTCAGGAGCGGCACGAGGCTGCGGCCCTGCATCGCCTTCGGCGCCTCGACCCCCGCGAGGCCCAGGATCGTCGGCGCCCAGTCCACGTTGATCGCCATCCGGTCGCAGATCGAGCCCGCCTTGATCATCCTCGGGTACCGGATGACGAGCGGCACGCGGATCGACACCTCGTGCATGAAGCGCTTGTCGAAGCGGTTCCACTCCCCCATGAAGAAGCCGTTGTCCCCCGTGTGCATCATCACCGTGTCGTCCAGGCGCCCCGTCTCCTTCAGCACGTCGAAGACCCGCCCGATGTTCTCGTCCGCCCCCACGATGACCGCGTAAAAATCCTTAACGAACTTCTGGTAATCGGCCACGTCCTTGAAGCTGCCGACCTTGTTGTCCGCCTCGAGGAACGCCTTCGGCTTCCCCTGACCCGGGTCGTCCCAGAGTGCGGGCTTCGGGACCTCGATGTCGGAATAAAGATCCTTGTGCCTCGGCGCGCGGTCCCAGCTCCGGTGCGGCGCCTTGAACCACAGAGGCAGAACGGCTTCTCGCGTTTCTTCTTCAGCCACTCGACGGCCTTGCCCGTCACCACGTCGTCCATCCACCCCTCGTGCACGACGTCCTTGCCGTCCGTCCCCTCGGCGATCACGGGCTTGTCGTAGCGCCCCTGCCCCTTGTAGCCGAAATAGTAGTCCCACGTGCGGTCCCGGAGCACGTTGTTCACGTGCGACTTGCCGCAGAAGGCCACGTCGTACCCCGCGGCGCGGAGGAGGTCCGGCATGAAGGGGACCTCGCGGCTGATCGGGCGGTTCCGGTTGTCGATCACGCCGTTCTTGTGGGAGTAGGTGCCCGTGAGGAACGTGGCGCGGCTCGGGGCGCACAGGGCGTTCGTCACGAAGGCGTTCGTGAAGCGGATCCCCTCGTTCCCGATCCGGTCCATGTTCGGGGTCTTCAGGATCTTGTTCCCCGCGCAGCTCATCTGGTCCCAGCGCTGGTCGTCGCACATCATGATCACGAAGTTGGGGTGCGCGGCGGGCTCCTGCGACGCGAGCGGCGAGACGGCGGCAAGGGTCACGACAGCCCCGATGAGCGCTTTCATTTCTTCCCCCCGGCCTTCACCGGCCAGTGTTCGGATTCCGTGCGCGCGGTCTTCAGGTACGCCTCGATCTTCGACACGACCTCCGGGTGCTTCGCGGCCACGTTGTCCTTCTCGCCAATGTCGTCCTTCAGGTTGAAGAGGTCGAGGGGGGCGCCGACCGAGGCGCGGATCCCCTTCCAGTCCCCCACCCGCACCGCCTGCTGGAAGCCCTTCTCGTGGAACTCCCAGTAGAGGAACTCGTGCGGCTTCTGCTCCTTCCCGAGCAGCGCCGGCAGCATCGAGAGGCCGTCCCCCGGGTACGCCTTCGACCCCGCCGCGTCCGCCGCGGTCGCCAGGAAGTCGCAGTGGCTCCAGACCTGGTCGCTGCAGCGGCCCGCCGGCACCCGGCCGGGCCAGCGGGCGATCATCGGGACCCGGATGCCGCCGTCCGTCAGGTCGCGCTTGATCCCCCGGAGCGGGCCGGAGCTCTCGAAGAAGGCGGGATCCCGCCCTCCCTCCTTGTGGGGACCGTTGTCGCTCGTGAAAAGGACCAGCGTGTCGCCGTCGACCCCCAGGTCCTTGAGGAGGTCCAGCAGCCTCCCCACATCCCGGTCGAGCCGCGTGACCATCGCGGCCAGCGCGGCATTGGGCTCCTTCTGGGAACGGTAGCCCACGGAGGGATGTTTGTCGGCCGCGGCGTTCGTGAACGGCTTCTCGGGAAATTTGCCGCGGAATTCCTTCAGCGAATCCTCGGGCACCCGGAGTTCGGCATGAGGCACCGTGTAAGCCAGATAGAGGAAGAACGGGTTCTCCTTGTTCTTGCGCACGAACTTCAGGGCCTCCTCGGTGAAGAGGTCGTGCGTGTAGTCCTTCTCCGGATCGACCTTCACCTTCTCCTCGTTTCGGAAGAGATGATCCGTGTAGTGCCGGTGGGCATGCGCCTGGTCGAGATAGCCGAACCATTCGTCGAAGCCCTGCCGGTTCGGGATCCCCGTGGAGCCGTCCTCGCCGAGCCCCCACTTCCCCATGATCCCGGTGGCGTAGCCGGCCGACCTCAGCACCTCGGCGACGGTGACGTCCTCCGGGAGCAGCGGTTGCCGGGCGTTCCCGCGGATGCGCGTGTGCCCCGTGTGCAGCCCCGTCATCAGCACGCTCCGCGAGGGGGCGCAGACGGTGCTTCCCGCATAGTACTGCGTGAATCGCGTGCCCTCGGTCGCCATCCGGTCGAGCCGGGGCGTCGCGAACTTCTTCTGCCCGTAGCAGGAGAGATCCCCGTACCCCAGGTCGTCCGCCATGATGAAGATGATGTTGGGCTTTCGCGCCTGGCCCGCCGGCGCGAGGCAGAGCGCCGGGAGCGCAACCGCCAGCAGGATTCTCATAGCCATCCAACCCCGCGGATCGTAAGGGAGTTACGCGCCTTCGAGGACGCCCGGACGGGTCCCGGCGTCCTTTCGGGCAACGAAACTGCGTACTAGAGATATATATTGTGCCTCCCGGGGGGAGATGGCATAAAACCGTGCGCGGATTCCGGACCACACAGGAGAACCACATGCTCAGAACCCTCGGCGCTCTCGCCCTCCTCGTCTCGGCCGTCGGGGCCCAGGACAAGAAGGGCGGCGTCCTCTCCCCCGAGGATTCGATCAAGGCCTTCAAGGTCTTCGACGGACTCGAGGCCAGCGTCTGGGCCAGCGAGCCCGGTTTCTCCAACCCCACCAACATGGACATCGACGAGCGCGGACGGGTCTGGGTCGTCGAGTCGGTGAACTACCGGGGTTCCAAGCTGCGGCCGGAAGGCGACCGCATCATGATCCTGGAGGACACCGACCACGACGGGAAGTGCGACAGCTACAAGGTCTTCGCCCAGGACAAGGCCATCGTCGGTCCCCTGGGGATCACGGTCCTCGGGAACAAGGTCTACGTGGCCCAGTCCCCCAGGATGACCGTCTATACCATCGACGCCTCCGGGGACAAGCCCACCGGTCCCCCGAGGTCTTCCTGGAAGGCTTCACCGGCGCGAACCACGACCACGGCCTCCACTCGATCATGTTCGGACCCGACGGACGCTTCTACTTCAACGCCGGCAACGAGGGCTGCAACGGAGCCGCGATCAAGAACAGCAAGGGCGAGCCGATCGTGGACTCCACCGGGAGCAACGTCGGCAGCAAGGGCCAGCAGTGGCGCGGTGGACCTCGCGGAGGCGCCGGCAAGCATTACCGCCAGGGCATGGCCTTCCGCTGCAACCCCGACGGCAGCGGCTTCGAGGTGCTGGGCCAGAACTTTCGCAACAACTACGAGGTCGCCTCCGATTCGTTCGCCACCGCCTGGCAGTCCGACAACGACGACGATGGCAACCAGGGCACCCGGATCAATTACGTGATGGAAGGCGGCGATTACGGGTATGTCGGGTACTACACCGACAGCAGCTGGGGCAAGGACCAGAACGTCTACCCGGGACAGCTCCGCCAGGAGGCCCACTTCCACCAGCGCGACCCGGGCATCGTGCCCAACATGGTCTGCACGGGCGCGGGCTCGCCCACAGGCATCCTCGTTTACGAGGGCGACCTGCTCCCCGAGAAGTTGCGGGGCAGCGTCATCCACTGCGAGCCCGGGCACAACGTCATCCGCTCCTTCGTCCCCTCGCCCGCGGGCGCCGGATACAAGGCCGAGACCCTCGAGGTCCTCAAGTCCTCCGACAAGTGGTTCCGACCCGCCGACGCCTGCGTGGGCGTGGACGGCGCCCTGTACGTGGCCGACTGGACCGACCCCGGCGTGGGCGGCCATGCCACCGGCGACAAGGACCTCACGAAGATCAGCGGCCGCGTCTATCGCGTGGCTCCTTCCGGGAACAAGCCCGCCGTTCCGAAGCTCGACCTCTCGACCGCCAAGGGCCAGGTCGACGCCCTGCTCTCCCCCAACCTCGCGCGCCGCTACCTGGGCTACCAGAAGCTGGTCGCGGGGGGCGATGAGGCCGCGAAGGCGCTCTCGGACATTTTCAAGACCTCCGCGAATCCCCGCCATCGCGCCCGCGCCCTCTGGCTCCTCGCCCGCTCCGCCAAGGGCCAGGACGTCGTGAGGGCCGCCCTGAAGGACAAGGACGTGGACATCCGTGTGACCGCTTTCCGCGCCGCCCGCCTGGTCAAGATGGACATGATCGCGCTCTCGAGGGAGATGCTCGCGGACAAGCACCCCTTCATCGCCCGCGAGATCGCGCTGGCGATGAATTACGAGTCCACGGACAAGGCGGCCGACATCCTCGTGGCCCTGCTGGATCGCGTCGAGCCGCCCGGGGGCGAGACCACTCCCCCCGCCGCCGACAAGACCTACCACCCCGCCTCGGAGCTCGAGAAGTGGCGCCAGGAGAAGTACGTGTGGAAGTGGTTCGTCGAGGCCCTGGGCATCGGCTGCATCGGGCGCGAGAAGGAAATCCTCGAAGCCTGGCAGAAGAACGGGAAGAACAAGGACCCCAAGGTCGCCGAGACGATCGCCTGGCGCCTGAACCTCACGATCCCCGAGGCCCCCAAGAAGTAGCCACCGGATGCGTGGGATCGCCCTTGGCCTCCTCCTGGGATCGCTGGCCCCGCACCTCGACTCGCGGGTTCGGGCCCCCGCGAGCACAACCGGCCCCGAACCTCTGCGGCTCAGTGCTCAGGACGGGACCGAGAAGTTCCTGAAGGCCGTCCTCGACCCCAAGATTCCCATGGAGGAGCGGGAGAACGGCGTCAAGGCGCTGGCCCGTTCGAAGGCGGGAGGCGAGGCAATCCTCAAGCTGGTAGAGGCCGGCAAGTTCCCTCCCGAGCTCAAGGCCACCGCCGCGTTCGCGTGCGCGGCCAGCCCGGACGCAGACGTGAGATCCAGCGCGGCCGCGAAGCTCCCCCTCCCGAAGAGCAAGGAAGGCACGGCGCTCCCGCCGATCGGGGAGCTCCTGAAGAAGAAGGGCGACGCCGCCGCGGGGGCGAAGGTCTACCGGAATCCGCAGGGGGGCCCCAACTGCAT
>JAHFOZ010000201.1:4957-9007 GCA_023261405.1 Planctomycetota bacterium | reverse complement strand
CAGGAAATAGCGGGAGTGACCCCAACCCTCTGCGTCGGCCTCCCGGTGTACAACGGGGCCTCGGGTATCGCCGCCGCGCTCGACTCCCTCCTCGCCCAGGATGTCACCGGCCTGGAGATCGTGGTCTCCGACAACGGCTCGACCGATGCGACCCCTGATCTCTGCCGGGCCGCCGCGGCCCGCGACCCGCGCCTCCGCTTCCTCCGTGAGGAGACGAACCGCGGCCCCACGTGGAACTTCAACCGCGTGCTCGAGGCCGGCCGGCAGGGCCGCTATTTCATGTGGGCGGCCCATGACGACCGCCGCGCCCCGGATTTCGCCTCCTCCTGCATCCGCTTCCTGGAGGGGCATCCGGACACGGTGCTCTGCGGCACGCACGCGGCCTTCATGGACGCCGCGGGGACGCCGGTGGAACTGGACCTCGGGGGCAGCACCGTCGGGCTCCCCCCGGTGGCCCGCGCCGAACGATACCTTCGCTTCGTGGACCGCAACTCGATCTTCTACGGGGTTTACCGCTCGGCCGCGCTCGCCGGCCGCACACTCGAGAATCTGATCGCCGGCGACCATGTCCTCCTGACCGAACTGTCACTCGCCGGTTCCTTCCACGTCCTCCCGGAGCTGAAGCTCTGGCGGCGCCTCGGAGGCACCTCGCGGAGCGTCGCCTCGATCGCCCGGACGCTGGGCGTCCCCCTGGCCTTCCCCGGGCCCCTGGCGCGCCTGGAGATTCTCCGCACGATGCTCGAGTGCATCCGCCGTCTCCCGGGACTCTCCGACCCCGACCGATTCCGGCTGCGACGCGAGCTCTATCTCTCCACAAGCCGAAGGTTCCTGCGCCGGCGACTCGCCCTCTACCCCCGTGTGAAATCGAGGATCGCGTCGGCCACGGCGCCGAGCTGATCCCCGGAGAGCTCCGGGTAGATCGGAAGGGCCAGCGAGTCCGTGGCGACCGCCTCGGCCGCGGGGTAGTCCCCTTTCTTCGCCCCCAGCGCGGCGAAGCACTCCTGGTGCGGGAGCGCCACGGGATAGTAGACCTCGGTCCCGATCTCGCGCTGCTGCAGGAAGGCCTGCAGGCGGTCGCGCTCACGGGTGCGGATCACGAACTGGTTGTAGATGTGCCCCGGCACGTCCGCCGGGACCGTGACCGAAGATGGCAGCAACTTCCGGTATCGCTCGGCGTTCGCGCGCCGTCCCTCGGTCCACTTCGCCAGGTACTTGAGCTTCACCCGGAGCACCGCGGCCTGGAGCGCGTCGAGGCGGAAGTTGCCCCCGATCTCCTTGTGGTGGTACTTCGGCTTGCTCCCATGCACGCGGAGGACCTTCAGCCGCTCGGCGAGTTCAGGATCGTCGGTGACGATCATTCCGCCGTCCCCGAACGCCCCCAGGTTCTTGCTCGGAAAAAAAGAGAAGCAGCCCATCCTCCCCATCGTCCCGGCCTGCCGACCTCTCGCGTCTCGACTCCCGATCGACTGGGCGGCGTCCTCGATCACCGGGATCCTTCCGGCCGCATCCAGGATCGCATCCATGTCGGCACAGCGTCCGAACAGATGCACCGGCAGGATGGCCTTCGTGCGGGGGGTGAGGTTCCCGCGGAGCCTCCCGGGATCGAGGTTGAACGTCCCCGGCTCAATGTCCACGAAGACGGGCACGGCGCCCAGGCGCGCAACCACTCCGGCCGTGGCGAAGAACGAGTAGGCGCTGGTGATCACCTCGTCCCCCGGGCGGACGTCGAGCGCCATGAGCGCCACCAGGAGCGCGTCGGTGCCCGAGGAGACGCCGACCCCGAACTTCGCCCCGCAGAAACGCGCGACCTCCTCCTCGAGGCCGGCGACCTCCGGGCCGAGGATGAAGTACTGGGAGTCGCACACGCGGTCGATGGCCGCGCGCACCTCCTCGCGGATCGGGGCGTACTGCGCCTTCAGGTCGAGAAGCGGGACTTTCATGGCAGGTCCTTCGGGTCCGTCCGGGCCAGCGGCTTCCAATTCCGGTCGCGCTCGGAAAGCACGGGGAAAGTCACGGGCCACGGGATGGCCAGGGCCGGGTCGTTCCACAGGATGCCCCGCTCGTCCGCGGGCGAGTAGTAGTCCGAGCACTTGTAGGAGAACTCGGCCGTGGGGCTCGTGACACAGAAGCCGTGTGCGAAACCCTCGGGGACGAAGAGCATGCGGTGCTCATCGGCGCGGAGCAGCTCGCCGATCCACTTCCCGAACGTCGGGCTTCCCTTCCGGACATCGACGACGGCGTCGTAGACCTCGCCCTGGAGTATGCGGATGAGCTTGGCCTGTGGCCGGCCGAGCTGGAAGTGGAGGCCGCGCACCACTCCGCAGCTGGAGCGCGAGTGGTTGTCCTGAACCCAGGTTCGCACCACACCCGCCGTCTCGAAGGCGCGCTGGTTGTAGGATTCGAGGAAGAAGCCTCGCGGGTCGCGGTGGACCGCGGGCTCGAGGAGGAGGACGCCCGGGAGGGCGGTCTCGATCCGCTTCACCGGCCCTCCTGCGCGAGCTGGCCGCGAAGGTAGTCGGCGTAGGAGCTCTTCCCCATCGCCTCGGCCGCGGCGCGGACCTCGCCGGGACCGATCCATCCGTTCCGCCACGCGATCTCCTCGAGGCAGGCGACCTTGAGCCCCTGCCGCTCCTCGATCGCCTCGATGAACGTCGTGGCCTCGACGAGGCTCCGGGGCGTCCCGGTGTCGAGCCAGGCGACGCCGCGACCCAGCTTCTCGACGCGCAGCGTCCCCTGGACGAGGTAGAGGCGGTTGAGGTCGGTGATCTCCAGCTCCCCGCGCGCGCTCGGCGCCAGGGAGGCGGCGAGGTCGCAGACCTTCGAGTCATAGAAGTAGAGGCCGGGGACCGCCCAGTTGGACTTCGGATTCTTCGGTTTCTCCTCGAGGCTCACGGCGCGGCCGGCGACATCGAATTCGACGACGCCATACCGCTGCGGGTCGCGCACGTGGTAGCCAAAGATGACCGCTCCCTCGCGCAGGGCGGCCGCCGCCTTCACGCGGTCGGTGAGGCCCTGTCCATAGAACAGATTGTCGCCCAGGACGAGCCCGCCGGGACCGCCGGCGAGGAAGGGCCGGCCGATGAGGAAGGCCTGCGCGAGCCCCTCCGGCTTGGCCTGCTCGGCGTACTCGAAGCGCGCCCCGAGCGCCTTTCCGTCGCCCAGAAGGCGCCGGAAGAGCGGGAGGTCGTGGGGCGTGGAGATGATCAGGACCTCGCGGATGCCCGCGAGCATGAGTACGGAGAGCGGGTAATAGATCATCGGCTTGTCGTAGATCGGGAGGAGCTGCTTGCTGATGACCTTCGTGATCGGGTGGAGGCGCGTGCCCGACCCGCCGGCCAGGATGATCCCCTTCATGGCCGGGTCCTCCACCATTCGAACGCGTTCCGCAGACCGTCCCTCAGTCCCCAGCGGGGCTTCCAGCCCGTGGAGCGCAGCTTCGCGTTGTCCGCCACGATCAGCATGGGCTCGCCTTCATAATACGGCACGGCGCCCAGGCGGATGAGGTCAGGCCGGCCTCCCAGCTCGCCGATCGTCGTCACGATCTCGCGGACCGTCGGGGCCTCCCCCGACCCGATGTTCACGCATCCTTCGACGCGCCCCTCGGCGACGGACACGACGGCCGACGCCACGTCCTCGACGTGGAGGAAGTCGCGCCTCTGTTCCCCCGGCGAGACCTTCGCCTCCTCCCCCCGCAGGACGGCGCGGATCACGGACGGCACAAGGCGCCGCTCGTCCTCCCCCGGCCCGTAGAGGTAGAAGAAGCGGATCCACGCGCTGTCGGCACGCTTCTCGACATCCCGGCGGAGGGCATCCTTGCATTCCGCGTAGAGGGTGGCGGGCTTCGTGGGGCTGTCCTCCCTGAGCTTCCCCGCCTGCGTGTCGTACTCGAAGCAGGTCCCCGCGAAGACGGCCCGTCCATTGAGCCTCGAGAGGAGTCGACGGCTCTGGTCCAGGCAGTCGCGGTTCTCCGGCGCCGAGAGGTACTTCCCCGGCACGGCGTACCAGGCGAGGCTGATGGCCACGTCCGGCTGGAGTGGCAACTCATCGATG
>JAHFOZ010000201.1:3621-4947 GCA_023261405.1 Planctomycetota bacterium | reverse complement strand
AGCCTCCGGCGGTCGTCCTCGGGACGGACGGTGGCGGTGACGTCGTGTCCCCGGCGGACCAGCTCGCGGGCCACGTGGGAGCCGATGAAGCCCGGCGCCCCGGTGAGCAGGACCCTCATCCGTTCTTGCGCGTCCAGTCGTAGGGGATGGAGTTCGCGTGCGGGTCAGCCCGCTTGATCTCAGCCGGGTCGTGAGGGATCGTGGCGCAGTTGGCGACGATCGATTCGACGACGTCCACGTTGGCAAACCCGTTCCAGACCCGGGCGGGCACGGTGACGAGGACATAATTCTTCTGCCCGAGGTAGATCACCTGGGTTTCGCCCTTTGTCTTCGAGCCCTCCCGGTCGTCGTGCAGGACGAGCTTGATGTTCCCGACGATGCAGGCATAGTTGAGGGCCATGCGATCGTGCCAGTGCCACGCCTTGACGACACCCGGGTAGATGGAGGAGAAGTAGATCTCCCCGAACTCCCGGAAGTGCGGGTCCGTGCGCTTGAGCATGTGGGAGACGCACCCGCGCTCGTCCGGGATGCGTTTCAGCGGGACGATCTGGACGCCGTCGATCATGAAGGAGTGATCTTATCGGGAGGCGGCGGTTCCGGCAAGGACCACGCGGCGCCGACGAGGGAAGAGAGCACGAGCAGCATGGCCCCGCCGCCCATGTAGTGCTCCGTCATCGAAATCGCCATCAAGTAGAGGACTCCTAGGAACGCGGCGATGCGCAGCGGCTCGCGCGATCCGCACAGCCGCCACGCGACCCACCCCCAGAACCCGACCGTGATCGCGAACCCGATCAGCCCGCCCTCCGCGAGGAAATGCACGTACGAGTTGTGCGCATGCCCCGCGTTGTTGACGACCTTTCCCCCGGTGGCCACGTAGTACAGGTGCTTTACTCCGCTGAACGTACGTTCCTCGTCGTTGTACCGCCCCATCCCGATCCCCACGACCGGGCTCCAGGTCCACTCCTCGATAGCCTGCTTCCACCATGTCCAGCGATCGCTGTGCGTGCCATGCGCAGAGAATTCCCCGAACCTCCGGACGAGGGTCGGGCCGTACATCGCCCCGGTCGCCAGAAAGATGATCGCGACCCCGAGGAGCGCACGCCGGCTCGCCGCCTTACGCTGGACGGCCAGGAACCCCAACACGGCCAGTCCCGCCGCGAGCGCGAGGAGCGAGCCGCGCGATTTCGAAAGGATGGCGCCCCAGAGGAGCGGAATGGACAGGAGACCCCAGAACCATCGCTCGCGCGCCCCGGTGCCGAAAGCCGCGAGCGCCGCCGCGACCAGGCACCCCAGCGCCTGGACGCTGCCGGCGGCGTTGTGCGCCTG
>JAHFOZ010000201.1:0-3611 GCA_023261405.1 Planctomycetota bacterium | reverse complement strand
CGTCGAACAGGAAGAACGCGCCCACCAGCCGTTCGCGGCATCCCGTCATGTCGGCGGCGCACGAGACGAGCGCGATGGCCGCCTGCATCCCGCAGAAAAGTCCGAGGACCGATCGGCACCCTTCGGCCCGGGGAGACAGGACGACCAGCGCAACGAGGGGGGCGAGCGAGAAGAAGATCTGGCCATCCCTCCGATGGAACTCGAAGGACCCCAGGGCCCTGAAGAGCTCGCCCGTGAGAAGAAGGCTTGCCACCCAAGCGCCCCACACCGCGACGAGCCGCCAGACGATCCGGTCGGGTTTCCGCCGCTCCCCGAGCGCCGGGGCCAGGGCCAGTCCAAGGGCGACGACCCAGGCGCCGGTGCTCACAAGCGGCAGCCGGTTGGTGACCAGCGAGAGGAAGCCCAGCGCCGCGAATCCTCCTGCTCCGCGCATCAGGACGTTTCCACGGGCCGTCATCCAGGTCCCTGCGTGAGAGGAGCCCCGTTGCGGAGAGCCGACTGCGGACGGCGGCCCTTCACCGATCAGATCTCGATCAGGGCGCGGGTCACCTCCCCGCGTTCGAGGGCGTCCAGGGCCAGGTTGATTTCGTGGAGTCCGAACCGGTGGGAGATGAGCTCTCTCAGCTTGAGCTTACCTTCCATGAAAAGGTCCGCGTAGCGAGGGATGTCCCGTCCGGGCAGCGTCTCGCCCCCCCAGCTTCCCACGATCCGCTTCCCCCGGATGAGGTCGAACGGATCGATCGAGATGGACTGGCCGGCCGGAAGATTCCCGATCAGGATCGCCCGTCCGCCTCCCGTCCGCACGGAGGCGAATGCCTGCTCCATCGAGATCTTCTGCCCCGCCGACTCGATGGCCACGTCGACTCCCCGCCTCCCCGTCAGTCCGAGGAGGGCGGCCACGGCATCCTCCCGCCCGGCATGGACCGTGTGCGTGGCGCCGAAGGTTCGCGCGACGGCCAGCTTCGGATCGTGCACGTCGACGGCGATGACGAGGGCGGCGCCTGAAGCCGAAGCCGCCTGAATCGCATTGAGACCGATCCCGCCCGCCCCGAAGACCGCCACGCTCTCGCCTCCCTTGAGCGACGCGGTGTTGAACACGGAGCCCGCCCCGGTCGCGACGGCGCATCCGAGGAGGGCGGCGAGATCCAGCGGCATGTCCTTACGGATCGGGGTCACCCGGTCTTCCGAGACGACGGCCCTTTCCCCGAACGTGGCGATCGGGCCCGCATGGACCCTAAGACCTCCGCGGTCGGTGCAGGTGGGTCCGCCGGCCGAGATTCCTTCCCCCTTGATCCAGGTCAGAACGACGTGGTCCCCCGCCGCAACCCGGGTGACCCCGGGCCCGACGGACTCGACGACCCCGGACGCTTCGTGGCCCAGAAGGTGCGGAAGAAACCGGTCTTCTCCCCGCTTTCCGCGGACTTCCAGGAGCTGCGAATGGCAAAGGCCGCTGGCCGCGATGCGGACCTCCACCTGCCCGCGTTCCGCCGGGGCCGTGGTCACGTCCTCGATCGACAGGGGCGCATTCAGCGTCCGGAGTATGGCGGCTTTCATCATTCGGCGATGAACCAGTAATAGTCCCCCTGGTATCCGACCCCCCTGAAGAGCTCCTTCCAGTCGTCCACGTGCATATAGGTCAGCGCCGTGAGATTCCACTTGAGGAGCCGCTGGCGCTCGTCCTCGTTCCGCCATGCATCCATGGTCACGAACGCGGATCCGCGCGTCACCCGCTGGATCTCGCGCAGGGAAGTCCTGCAGTCCTCGATCGGAAGGTTGTGTACCGTGTTGATCGAGACCACGAGGTCGAAGGACCCCGTCTCGAAGGGGAGCTCACGCGCATCCCCCACCTTGAGAAACGGACGCATGCTTTCGACCGCGTTCTCGATCGCGTACGACGAGACGTCGATGCCCGCCACGTTCAAGCGAGGCATCAACTGCAGGAACTCGTGGAGCATGAACCCCTTGGCGCACCCGACATCCAGGACCCGCGCATCCTCCGGGAGGCGGTAGTGGTCCCGGAAGCGGCGGACCGTGGCCTGCCAGAACCGGGGGTGGTACGAGTACCCCCCGTATCCGGTCAGGCGATCCCCGTCGAAGTACTCCCTCCCGAATCGCCGTGCAACCTGGCGGTGCTCCTCTGTGATCAGCCTCCCCCGCTCGTCGATCGGCCGCTTCGACTTGGGATAGAGGTCCAGGAGGTTGATTTCCTTCCCCATCGATTCGCCCCGGATCACGAGGCCGCCGGTGACATGGGCTTGACGATCATGTTCGACAGAAACTCCTCCCGCGGCAGCGGGGGGTCGGGATCCTCCAGCGGCCGCCCGAACTTCACCTGCGGAATGACACGGCGATCGGCGCGGATGTTCACGTTGCAGAAGACCGGTCCCTCCGCCTGAAGCGCCTCCCGGAGCTTCGGGCGAAGATCCGAGTTGGTCGTGATATCCACCGTCCTGAATCCGTACGCCTGGGCGACCTTCACGAAATCCGGGAACGCGAGTCCGCCTTCCACACTCGAGGCGAGATATCTCGACCCAAGCCACTGGTCCTGGGTCTGCTGGATCATGCTGTGCCCCCGGTTGTTCACCAGCACGATCTTGATCGGAAGGTCGTGGCGCGTCACGGTGACCAGCTCCTGGATGTTCATCTGGAGCGCCCCATCGCCGGTCACGCAGATCACCCGCGACCGGTCCAGCGCGAAACTGGCCCCGATGGCCCCCGGCAGCGCGTATCCCATCGGAGTATTGTTGAACGCATGGAAGAGCCGCTGCCCCTTCTTGAAATCAAAGGCCTGCATCATCCACGCCAGCGCGCAGCCCGTATCGAGGATGAACGTATCTCCTTCACGCGTCAGTTCCGACAGCGTCTTGACGAACACGTAGGGGTTGACGTCGGGATCCCTGAAGTTCTCCTCGGGGCAGATGGGCCACTGCCTCTTCCAAGCGGCGATCCGCGACTTCCACGGCGAAAGATCGCGGCGGGCCGTCCTTCCCAGTTCCGGCAGCAGCGCCCGGATGAACCGTCCCGCGTCCGCGGCGATGAGCATTTCCGCGTCCATGCCCAGCGTCTTGAACTTGGCCAGCTCGCAGGGGTCGACGTCCACGATGACCTTCCGGGCCTCCCGCGCGAACCAGGAGATCGGGCTGCCCGCTTCGCGGGTGTCCAGGCGAGCCCCGATGGAAAGGAGCAGGTCCGCATTCTGGACGGTGAAGTTGCCGTAGCGCGTCCCATGGGTCCCGAACGCCCCGACGAGGAGCGGATCGTCGGCAGGGATCGTGTCGCGCATCGCCCACGTCGGCGCGATGGGGATCGCCAGCTCTGCCGCCAGGCGCTCGAAATCGGCCCCGGCGTGGGCGAGGCGGATGCCCCAGCCCGCGATCAGCACCGGGCGGCTGGCCCCGGCCAGCAGCTCCACGCAGCGCCGGATCTGCTCCCGGGGAATCTCCGACGGGGAGGCCTCCGGAGGAGCAACGAACGCCTCGAGCGTGTCCGGATCGATCATCGCGCGCTGGAAGTCATCCGGGATATCCACCACGACGGGGCCGGGACGCCCGGCGCAGGCGATGAAGGCGGCCTTCTCCAGCTCGTACCGGATCCTGGAAGGATCGGAGATC
>JAHFOZ010000200.1:7122-9018 GCA_023261405.1 Planctomycetota bacterium | reverse complement strand
GGACCGCCGCCGCTTCTCCTACTCCTACAAGAACGCCGGCGGCCTCGACCGACGCTGGTACACCCTGGAGACGGCTTACGAGTTCTTCGAGCACGGCAAGGCTGCCGTCCGCGTCCCCCCGACCTTGCCCGCGAGATCGAGGCCAAGTCGAAGTAGCCCGGGGGCTCAACGCAGGGCATGCCGACGCGCGTCCGGGATGGGCTTGAGGTCCACGAGGACCGGGGGCGAATCCGCCGCGGCGTTGAGCGCTTCGAGCCCGAGCGGGGTTCCCAGCCGACCCGCGATCGCGGCGGGATGGATCATGCCGTTCGCCGAGCCGCCGATGGCCTGCAGGATCCGGAGCGCAATCCCAGACGACTTCGCCGTCATGAAAACCTTCAGGCCCGGCCACCGGGACGCTTCCCTTCGTCGGCCCTCCGCGCCCCCTCGAGGATGAGCGAGGATGTCGGGGTCTTGATCTCGTCCGGCGACGTCACCGCGCCGGGTCGGAAGTCGAATTTCCCCTTCGTGCAGGGGATCAGGAGATAGACCAGGTCGCAGTTGCGGGGCAAGTCGCGGCCGTCCAGGGTCGCGCGGACCAGCCGGCCCAGCTGGAATTCCAGCCGTGCCTTCGCTTCCAGGTCGTCGGCCACCACGACCAGCACACCGGTCTTGCTGTCCATCTCGATCGTATTCAGGATCGTGGGGAGCCCGATCAAGTCAAGGCCACCCCGCATCCCGCTCATCCGGACCGTCCATTGCTCCTCCCCGGGATCCCGGGGCGCCCGGCGCAGCCGGCGCTCGGTGCCGGCCTTGCGCTTCATGCATGCCAGGATCCCGATCTCCAGTTCCTGCGGATCGACGGGCTTGTGCATGAAACCGTCGGCGTCCAGGTGGAACCCGGCGAGCCGCTCCTGGACCTCCTTCCGGGGGGCCAGGAAGATCACGGGGGTGACCGGCGCCCCCGGCCGCGCGCGCAGCAGGCGGACGAACAGGTAGCCGTCCATGATGGGAAGGTCCGGATCGAGGAGGATGAGGTCGGGATCCCACCCGGAGGCCACGTTCAACGCCGTCTGGCCGTCCGGCGCGGTGCGCACCTCGTGGCCGCGCTTGCCGAGGATGCCGTCGACGAACGACAGGGCCGCACGATCGGTGTCCACGACGAGGATCCGGAGAGAGGCCATCGCACGCTCCTGCCAGGGTACGCGGGGGGTACGCCGCCCCGTTTCTGGAGTTTACCATACGTCTGTGACGGGGCATTGGAGAAGCTGCGATGCACGCGCGCCGCATTTTCCCCATCATGATGCATGTTCCATGTGCTACACTCCTGGTGGCGATTCGGAGAGAGCCTCATGGGAAACGAACCCTCCCTGTGCGACGTCTGCGGCTCCGTCCTCGAAGGCAAAGAGCCCCCCCGCGGTCTCGCCCACCGACTGGACCACCGCCATTTCTGCGCCAAGTGTCTCGTGTTCTACCTCGAGCCCCCGACCCCCAGCCTTCCGGTGTCGGAGTCCGAGGCGCCCCCGCCCCGCCGCCCGCGCTAGGACCCCTCCCAGGCGAAAGTGCAAACCCTTCCCTGACGGGCTGCGTCTAAGTCTTCGTCTTCTTGATGGAGCCCGTCCGATGAAATTCCGCCTCTGCCTCTATGCCCTCGCCCTTGCCCTCGCGGGCTGCCTCGCGGCCGCCGTGACACTCCAGGAAACCCCGCGCGAAGCCGCCGAGTCGGCCCTGCGGGACCGCGACTGGGAGAAGGCCGGCCGCCTCCTCGCGGACGCCCTCGCCCAGGCCAAGTCCGGCCAGGACGAACTCCTCTACCTCCTCGCCGTCTCACAGCACAACGCGAAACAGTACGATCCCGCCCTCGCCACCCTGGACAAGCTTGTCCAGGACCACCCCGCCTCGCCTTTCCGCATGAAA
>JAHFOZ010000200.1:0-7112 GCA_023261405.1 Planctomycetota bacterium | reverse complement strand
AAGGCGCTCTTCCGGAAGGGCGACGTGCTCGCCGACAAGAAGGAGTTCGAGCTCGCGGGAAAGATCTATGAAACCCAGGTCGCCGCGCTCGCCGCCCCCGAGCGCCGCAAGAAACTCGCCATGGTCTACGTGGAGGCCGCCCGCGAGTTCCTCGTCCCCAAGGACCCGAAGGACCCCACCTTCCAGGCCAACTACGCCGCCGCCTACAAGCTCCTCTCGAAGTCCCTCGAACTCGAGGCCCTCGGCGCCGACGAGGAGGGCGTGCGGGCCGACCTCATCACCTGCGAGCTCAAGGGCAACCTCCCGCGACCCCAGCTCCTCAAGTCCTGCGACGAGTTCCTCCAGAAATTTCCCGCCTCCGCGAAGCTCGACGACGTCCTCTTCGCCCGCGGCACGGCACTCCGCGACTTGAAATCCTTCTGGGAGGCCCGCAAGACCTGGATCCGGATCGCCGACCAGATCCCCGCCTCGAAGCGCGCCCCCGAGGCCCTACTCGCCGCCGCGCAGATCCACGTGACTCCCGACGGGCGCACGGGCGGCCTCGAGGAGCTCCGCCGCGCCCTCCCCCTCCTCCGCCGCCTGGCGAAGGACTTCGCCGCGAGCGAGCAGGGGCCCGTCGCGGCCCACCTCGCGGGGCTCGCCCTCGGCCAGTACGAGGACCTGCGCGAGGAGTCCCGCCGCGAGCTCGCGGCGTTCGCGGACGCGAACCCGAAGCACGAGCGCGCCCCCGAGGCCCTCCTCTTCGCCGCCCAGCTCCACCGCGCCGACCAGGACGACGCGAAGGCGATCGCCGCCTTCGAGGACTTCCTCAAGAAATTCCCCGACAGCCCGCGCTGGCCCGAGGTCCGCACGCAGATCGCCGACATCCGCTTCCAGCGCGTCGAGCGCGCCTTCGCGCGGAAGGACTGGCCCGGCGCCCGCACGGCCATCGACGAGTTCCTCGCCCTCCATGCCGCCGACTCCCGCGCCCCGCACGCCGCCTACCGCAGCGGCGAGTCCTTCAAGGAGGAGAAGAAATTCAAGGAGGCCGTGGAGGCCTGGCTGCGCGCCGCGGCCCGCTACCCGGCCGACGAGAAGGGTCGCCAGGCCCGCTACTCCGCCGCGGAGCTCATGGCGGGCGAGCTCGACGACTTCGAGAACGCGCTCAAGGAACTCGCCAAGGTGGACGGTGGATGGAAGGACGAATCCATCACGCTCACCGGCCTCCTCCAGAACAAGGCCCTCGCCCTCTCGAGCGAGCGCGCCTTCCGCAGCGGCGAGACCCCAGCCGTCAAGCTCGCCTGCCGGAATGTCGAGACCGTGAAGTTCAAGCTCTGGTCGCTCGATCTCAAGGACTACTTTGAAAAGAAGGCCTCGACGTCGGGCCTGCAGGGGCTCGAGGTCGCCGTGATCGCCCCCGACAAGGAGTGGGAGTTCGCGGTGAAGGATTTCCGCCGCTTCAAAGGGATGAAGCTCGACGTCGAGCTCCCCCTGAAGGACACGGGCGCCTACGTGATCACCGCGTCCGCGGGGACGCTCGAGGCCAAGACCGTCGTCCTCGTCTCCGACCTCGCCCTGGTCGCCCGCGCGGGCCGCAAGGCCGCAACGGCGCTCGTGCAGGACCAGAAGACCGGCCTCGCCGTCGCCGATGCGACCGTGCGGACCGCCGCCGACGCGAAGCACCTCAAGGCGTGGACGAAGGAGACCCTCGCGGGCCGCCTTTCGTTCCTGGCGGAGTCGAAGGCGCACCTGACGTTCCAGGACCTCGACGTCTCCTCGCTCCCGACGCCGCCCGAGCGCGCCCCCAGGGCGCTCGTCCTCACCGATCGCGCCTACTATCTCCCGGGAGACGAGGTCAAAGTCCGCGTGGTCCTCCGCGACGTCGCGGGCGGCGCCTTCTCGATCCCCGCCGGCAAGAAGTACCGCCTCGCGGTCTCCACCCTCCAGGGGCTCCCCTTCTTCGAGGCCGACCTCGTCCCCTCCGCCGCCGGGACCGCGGCCTCCTCCTTCCGGCTGCCCGACCTGGCGCTGCCGGGCGCACGCCTGCAGGTCTTCGAGCCCCTCAAGCCCCAGGAGAAGCTCCTCGGAAGCCTCGATGTGGGCATCGGCGAGCGCGTCCAGAGCCGGCCCCGCTTCGAGTTCCTCGTGGACGACAAGCCGTTTTTCCTCGGGGACGACGTGGACGTGACGGTCGTCCTGCGCGACGCTTACGGCCGCCCGCTCCCCGACCGCCGCGTGAAGGTCCGTCTCCCCGGCGCCCTCGACTGGGTCGACCGCCGCACGGCCGCCGACGGCACGTTCGCGGTGGCGCTCCGCGAAACGGCTCAGCACTTCCGCGAGGGCTTCGCCCGGATCGAGGCGCAGTATGACGGCATCACGGATGCCCACGCCGTGGTCTTCCATTCCAGGGGGACCCTGCTCACCTTCGAGGAGCCGTCCCGACTTCACGAGCCAATCCCCGCGGGTGACGGAAAGACGGTGGAGCTGAAGGCCCGCCGGTCGGATGACTCCCCGGTAAGCGCCCGCTTCGCCTGGGTCGTGGAGCGCCTGAACGAGGCCGGGGAGCGGTTCCCCGTGGCCACCGGCGAGATGACCACCGACGCCCAGGGCCTGGGCCGGTTCGCGTTCACCCCCAGGGAGGGTGGCGCCCACCGGGTCAGGGTCTCGCTGAAGGACGAGGACGGCCTCCCCGTTGCCGCCCTGGCCAGCGTCACCGCGGTGGACGACAAAAAGGACCAGAAGCTACGGCTCCTCTCGGCGGCCGACGAGTTCGACCCCGGGGTGCCGCTGGAGTTCAGCGTCCTCTCGCGCCTCGAGAAGGGGCTGGCCTACGTGACGGTGGAAGGCGAGGCGATCGAGCAGTCCGTCCCGGTGATGCTGGAAAAGGGGAGGACCATCCTCAAGCTGGGCCCGCCGCCCGGCCGGGCGCGGGATTTCAGCGTGGCGGTCCTGATGATGAAGGACGGCAAGTTCCACGCCGACGTGCGCGACTTCCGCCTCAAGGCCCCCACGGTCAAGGTCGAGCCCGAAAAGAAGGAAGTCCGTCCCGGCGAGGAGGCCGTGGTCAAGGTCACGGCCCGGCCGGGCAGCGAGCTGATCCTGATCGCGTCGCAGCGCGTGACGACGGGGCTGGACCTCAACGCCTTCCTGTCGAACCGCCCCGGCCGTTACTTCACGGGGGATTCCTCGGCGGCCGCGGCGTTCGTCGGCCAGACGGTGCAGATCGACGCCCAGGTCCTCTACGCCATGGAGAAGCTGGCGAACCTCAAGAGTAACGAGGGGGCCGCCCGGGTCATGATGGACCATGACCGCATGCTGCGGCCGCCCCAGGCCCCGGCCCCGGCGCCGGAACCCGCCGCGGAGGACGGCAGGCACTTCGTCACCGCCGGGGGCGGGGGTGGGGCCGGGGGCCGCTACGGCGGGAGGATGAAGCGGGTGGCCCCGATGGCCGATCCGGAACCGCTCCTCGTGGCATCGGCCACGGCGGACGCCGCGGGTACGGCCGTCTTCCGGTTCCGCCTGCCCCAGGGATGGGACACCTATGCCGTGACCGCCTGGGCCGTGGACGGCTCGAACGCGATCGCAACCCATGCGGCCGAGGTCAAGGGGCGTGCGCCCGTGACGGCGGAGTTCCGCGCCCCGGAGAGCGCCGTGGAGGGCGAGGCGACGAGCGTCGTGGCCCTCCTGACCAACCACTCCGCCCACGAGCAGCAGGTCACGCTCTCGTTCGGCGGCACGGACGTCCCGGTCAAGGTCGCCGCCCGTTCCACCGCGGAGCACGTCTTCCCTTGGACTGCGGGGGCCACGGCAGCCCTTGCCATGGACGGGGTCCGCCTGGAGAAGAAGATCTCCCTGCGCCCGGCGGGACCGGTGCTGCACACCGAGA
Organism: Planctomycetota bacterium; assembly: GCA_023261405.1. Lineage (GTDB taxonomy): Bacteria > Planctomycetota > MHYJ01 > MHYJ01 > JACPRB01 > JACQFK01. The sequence continues at coordinate 3,247 of JAHFOZ010000200.1, read as the reverse complement.
CGGGCGGCGCGTTCGCCGCGAAAGCGACCCTGGCGCCGGACGGCACCGGAAAGCTGAGCGTCCGCGTCGCCACCGGCCCGGCCGCGTTCCTGGACGGCCTCGCCGAGGCGAAGGGCCGCCACAGCGCCCTGAGCGACGCGGCCGCGCGGCTCATCGCGAAGGTGGCGCGCCACCGCTACGAGAAGAGCGACGCCACGAAGCCCGCCGTCCAGGAATTCGCCGTGACCCGGGCGAGCGGCATCGCCGATCTCGTGACCGACGACACGGCCTGGCCGGTCCTCGTCTATCTCGCGGCCGCCGAGGCAAAGGCCGCGGAGTTCGAGATCGCGCCCGACGGCAAGGGCTTGAAGGAGCTCTTCACCCACGTCGCCAGCGACGACCTGAAAGCTCTCTTTCTTTTCGCGCTCGCGCGCGGCGGCGAGGCCCAATACGGCTATCTTCACCGCCTTGTGCGCGGGGCGGACGCCCTTCCCCCGCGGGGCCTGGCGTCCGTTGCGCTGGCGCTCAAGGCGCTGGGCAAGCCGGAGGAGGCGAAGGCCGAGCTGGACCGTCTGGTCAAGGCGGCCAAGGAGGACCATTGGGACGCGGTGCCGAGCGGCGTGCCCGACGGCGCGAACACCTCCTACGCCGTCACGGCGCTGGGCGCCTTCGCGTTTGCGGAGATCGACCCCGCCCACGCGCTCCTCCCGAAACTCCGGGCCTGGCTGCTCGGCAGGAGCCCCGCCACGGCGTTCGAGCGTGCGATGCTGGCTCTGGCGCTGCAGTCCACGCCCGACAAGAGCGCGGTCACCGAGTTGAAGATCGACGGCAAGGCCGTAACGGGGTATGCCGAGGTCTCCGCCACGAACGGCGTGATCGAGCCGACCGGCGCGGGGACCTTCTACGCCCTCGCGCGCCGCGAAGGGCCGCGCGGGCCGGATGCCTCCCTATCGATGAAGGTGAAGGCCCTCTGGCCCCAGAGGATCGTGGATGGGGTCGACCTCGGACCGGAAGACGTCGAGGCCACCCCGGTCACGGACATCACCACGATGCCCTCGATGAGCCGCATGGCGGCGGGTCGCCCTTTCCTGCTGGTCTACGAGCTGGTGTCGAAGGGCACGACCACGGATTACCGGATCGTGGAGCTCCCGGTCCCCACGGGCCTGCGGGTCGAAGGGAAGGCGGCCTTCGCCATCGTCGGGCCCCACAAGGATGCGGAGTTCAAGCTCATGCAGACTTTGTGGGTTTATCCCGATGCTCCAGGCGCCACCGTCGGCCTCGAAGTCCTGGCCGCCGGCGCGGCATTCGAGGCGGACCGGCCCTGGACCGCCGCGGAGCGCCTGGGCGCCGCGAGGGTCCTCTTTGGGGCCAAGAAGTGGAAGGAGGCGAAAGAGACGCTGGCGCCGATCTTCGAAAAGGCCGCGCTCAATGACCGGGCGGCGGTCGAGGCGGCGCGGATGCTCACCTACAGCGCCGTGGAGCTCGGCGAACATGAGACCGTGGTGCGCTACTTCGAGGTCATGAAGGAGAAATCCCCCGGCGAGGTGGTGCCTTTCGACAAGGTGCGCGCCGTGGGCCGCGCCTACGCCGCGATGAAGGAGCACGAGCGGGCCATGCAGGTGCACGCCGGCACCTGCGACGCCTTCTTCCTGCAGGAAGCCAATCTCCCAGGCGCGCTCGAGGAGCTGGGCCGCACGCGGCCGGCGGCGGAGCAGATGAAGGAACTCCTCCGTAGCCACCCCGACACGGCGCTCAATCGCGAGATGCTCTTCGGGTTCGCCCAGCGGCTCTTCACGATGGGACGCGCCCTGAAGGAACCCCTCGAGAAGGACCCCAAGAGGTTGACGCGCGCCGAGATGCTGGCGGAGGCGGAAGCGGCGCTGGAGCGGCACCTCGCGTGGTATCCCGCGGACGCCGAGGGGGACCGCGTCGCTCTCTCCCTGGGCGGGGTCTACCTCGAATCCCAGAAGAACGCAAAGGTGGACAGCCTGGGCCGCTGGGCAGCGGGTCGTTTCCCCAAGAGCAAGCACCTGGACAGCTTCGACTACCTGCAGGCGGTGGCGCTGTTCGCCCAGAAGAAGTTCATCGAGTCGCTTGCCCTCTGCGACCGGATGGAGACCTTCGACTACGGCCGGCAGTCGAACCCGGGCCCCGCGGTGGTGCGCGAGCAGGCGTCCTTGATGAAGGCGCAGATTTTCCATGCCAAGGGGGAGCTCGACAAGGCCCTCGAGAACTACAAGAAGGTGCGTGAGAGCTCGCCGGATGCGGCCCGGTCGATCGCCTTCCTGGAGCGGGAGGCGATCGCGGTGCCCGAGACGGTGCTGGCCCCGCTCGCGAAGCCCGCGGAGCTGGACCTCGAGTACGCCGGGGTGGCGGAGGCATCGGTCCGCGCCTACAAGGTGGACCTCGCGGTGCTGGCGCTGCGCCGCAAGGGCCTGGCGGATGCGGCGGCTATCGAGGTGGCGGGCATCAAGCCGATCTTTGAGAAGACGTTCAAGCTGGACCACCCGAACGCAAAGCGGCGCGAGCGCCAGAAGCTCCCCCTTGAGCTCAAGGAACCGGGCGCGTATCTCGTGGGCGTGAAGGCGGGTGACTTCTTCGCCAGCGGCCTCGTCCTCCGGAGCGACCTCACGATGACGGTGCAGGACGAGACCTCGGGCAACGTGCGCGTCAACGTGGCAAACTCCGCCACGGGGGCTTTCGAGGAGGGCGTCAAGGTGACGATCTTCGGCACGGGCGACAGCGCGATCGCCAACCAGAAAACCGACCTGCGCGGAATCTGGGAGTCCACGGTACGCGGCGGGCTGGCCGTGGTGGTCGCCGAGAAGGGCGGCCATGTCGCGATCTACCGGGGACAGACGACCCACCGGCCGGTCCCGCAGGCGGCCACCAGGGCGGCGCAGGGACCGGCGGGCCAGGAATTCCAGCAGAAGCAGCAGCAGGACCTGCTCAACGACCAGATCGAGGAACTCAACAAGGAGAAGGGGGCGCTCTACTGGTCCAACAACATGCGCGAGCAGCGGGGCGTGGAGGTGGAGCGGACGAAGAAGTAGGGCTGCGGCACGAAGTTTTGCGTTGATGCAAACTTTGGACCGGGTGCCTATCGTTCCGGGCGGAGCGTCGGATACTGGATCCCCAGCTGCTCGAGATAGGTCTTGCAGCGCGCCGGATCGTAGTGAAACTTCCGGAGCGCCGGCGCGAACTTCTCCTCATCCGAAGTTTGTGGCGTCCCCCCGGGGGGGGGACTGCTAAGATGTCCCCCTCCAAG
>JAHFOZ010000199.1 GCA_023261405.1 Planctomycetota bacterium | reverse complement strand
GCGCCAGACGACCTTGAGCCCCTCGGCGGGAAAGCGGGCATAGAACCCGGAGCGCTGCAGGTCGCCGTGGAGGGTGGGCCAGCCCTCCGGATCCTGGGGGGAAAGGAGGCTGAGGACGAGGAGAGCCGGGCTCATCGAACGCTTTTACGGTCCCTTCCCGGGGAAAGTCTCTAGTCCAGCTTCGACCAGCCGTCCTTGGCCGGATCCGCGGGGTAGACGGAGACGGGCTGTCCGCCGGTGTCCTTCTTCCAGACCGTGTTCTTCTCGTTCAGGATGAAGGTGAACTTCCCGGTCTTGCCGTGCTCCGCGGGGTACGTGCAAAACCCGAACTTGCTGTTGTTGCGGCCGTTTCCCGGGTCGTACTTCACCGTCGCTCCAGTTGTATCCTGGAAGTTCTCGACGGCGGCGAACCAGTAGCCGGCCTTGGTCGAGGGCTTGCCGAGCGCGATGAGTTTGGAGGAGTCCTTGCCGGCGCCGGGCGCCTTGCCCTCCTTCTCGAGGGGCACGCACGGTTTCGCATCCGCATGGGCGACGGAGACCTCGATCAGCTTGATCGCCTCGTCCGCGACGATCCGGTAGAGAGCGCTCACGTCGGCGACCCAGAAATCAATCAGGTTGTTGGCGTCGCGATCGTTGGCGCGGAAGTCGGCCTCGGCGCTCGCGAGGGTCGTGAGGGTCGACGAGGCGTTGCGCTCATTGGAGGCGATCTGGGAGCGGCCCGCCTCAGCGGCCATCTTGGGCGCGTGCTTTTCCATCGTTTCCCGCAGGATCGCCTGCTTGCGGTCGGGATCTCCCCCGCTCAGTTCGTTCAGGAGTTTCTCCCCTTCGAGATGCAACTCGCCCATCTGCTTGACGATCTCGGCCAGGCGCTTCTTCTTCGCCTCGGCGTCGACCTGGGCGGCGAGGCCGGGGGCCGCCGCCAGAAGGAGCGCGACCGCAAGGATTCTCATGGGTTTTTCCTCATGTTCCAGTAGATCTTGACGTTCGAGCCCTTGCCGGTGGCGACGAGGTCGAGGTCGCCGTCGCCGTCGAGATCGTGGGCGTGGACGCCGTCGGCCGCCATGTCGCGGTCGTCGATCACCTTCTTCTCCCACTTCTCGCCGGCGGCGTCGAGCGGGTGGAGCACCACGACCGCCTGGGCGCCGCCCTCCTTGGCGCCGCGGAAGCCCAGGAGGAGGGAATCGACGCCCGTGCCCGTGAGGTCGCAGGGCACGACGCCGTGGCCCACCTTATAGGTGTCCAGGAGGACCCGGCGCTTCCACTCGGGCGCCACGTAGACGGCGACCTTGTCCCCGTGCCAGGGCTCGACGGCGGCGAGGTAGCGGCGGCCGCCCGAAAGCCTGCTCACGCGGACCTCGCTCGCGCCGGGGTCCTTGGGGTCGCCCTTCGCGATCAGCTCCGGCTTCCACGTTCCGTCGGACCCGCGTTTGAAGACGAAGATGCCCTCGAGGGAAGCGACGAGGAGTTCGTCGTTGCCGTCGCCGTCCCAGTCGAAGGCGTGGATTCCGTGGACGCGATGCAGGTCGCCGGTGATGAGCTCGCGCGTCCACTTCCCGGTGAAAGGGTCCGTGGGCCGCCGGAGGAGATAGGTGGGCGCGCCGGGGCCCTCCCACTCGGGTTCCTTCGACCCGCGGCCCATGATGCAGGAGGCGACGAGTTCCTTCTTCCCGTCGAGCATAACCACCGTCAGGCGGTGCATCGAGGGCTCGTGGTCGATCTGGATCGGGGTCCAGGGCTTGGAAAGATCCTCGGGACGCTTGAGGAGCCAGAGCCGTCCGCTCGTCGTGGTGTCCGCCATCACCCAGTCGCTCCCGATCACGATCTCCGGCTTCCCGTCGCCGTCGACATCGAAGGGCGTGATCGGCTCCGGGAGCCTCGGGTGGTCCGCGACGATCGTGTGGCGTTTCCACGTCGGATTCTCGTACCAGAGCACCTGGTCCTTCTTCTCGGTGACCAGGACGATGTCCATCCGGCCGTCGGCGTTGATGTCGGCGAGGCAGGAGTTGTAGCCCATGCCGCCCGACTCCCTCTCGATCACCTGCTCTTTGAAGTCGGGCAGGGATTGGAGCGCCAGCGCAAGGACGACCGCGAGGATCACTTCCCCTCGTTCCAGTAGACCTTCACGTTCTTCGTGCTGCGACCCACGCCGGCGACGTCCATCTTGCCGTCGCCGTTCAGGTCGGCGCAGACCACGTCCTCGGAGCCAAGGCCCTTGTCGTCGAGCACCTTCTTCTCCCACTTCTCGCCGGCAGCGTCGAGCGGGTGGAAGACGTAGACGACGCACTCGTCGCGCTTGCCCTCCGGCACGCCGCGGAAGCCGAGGACCAGCGAATCGACGCCCGTGCCCGTGAGGTCCGCGCTCCAGAGGGCATGGCCGCCCTTGTGGTTCTCCACGAGCACCTGCCGGCGCCACGGGTCGCCCGCCTTGGCGGGCTCGATGTAGACCGCGCCCGTGTGGCCGTGCCAGGGCTCGACCGTGGCGATGTACCGCTTGCCGCCCGGGAGGCGGCCCCACTTGACCTCGCCGCCGCCGCCCTGGGTCGGGTCGCCCTTGCCGATCTGCTCCCGGGCCCACGGCCCGTCCGCGCCCTTCTTCAGGAGGAAGATCCCCTCGCGGCCCGCGAGCAGGATCTCCTCCTGCTTGTCGCCGTCCCAGTCCACGGGCCAGAAGTTGTGCGTGACGTGGAGCTCCTTCTGGATGACGACCCGCTCCCACTTGCCGCCGAAAGGGTCGGCGGGCCGCTTGAGGACGTAGAGCAGCGCGGGGTTCCCGTCGCCCTGGCTGCTGTCCCGGCCCTTGAGCGTCTTGCAGGCCAGCTCGCCGCCGACGAGGCGGAAGCGGTGCATCAGCGGCTCCTCGTCGATCTTGATGGGCGTCCAGGGCTTCTCGAGGTCGGCGGGCCGCTTGAGGAGCCAGACGCTCCCGCCCGTCTTCGAGTTGCCGGGCGACCAGTCCGCACCGAGGAAAAGCTCGACCTTCCCGTCGCCGTCCACGTCCTGGGCCTGGATGCAGACGGGCAGCTTGGGCTCCTTCTCCACGATCACGCGGCGCTTCCACGTGGGGTTCTCGTACCAGACCACGCGGTCCGGGATCTCGGTGACGGCGACGAGGTCGATCTTCCCGTCGCCGTTGATGTCGGCCGCCGCGACGGCGTAACCCACGCCGGAATCGCCGTCGATCACCTGCTCCTTGAACTTCGGGAGGGCGTCCTGGGCGGCGGCGGATGAGAGCGCGACGGCGAGGGCGAGCGCGACCATGGAGTTCTCCTTACGGGGGTTCAGTCCCTATACTGTACGGGCCTGCGGCCGGCCTATGGGATCTTCCGCAGCTCCGCGTCGGTCCAGGGGTCCTCGCGGTCCTCGAGGGCGGCGCGGATCTTCTTCACCGTCTCCGGGGAGACCGGCGCGGCCTGGTGGCCCCACTCGCGGCGGATGTACGTGAGGGCCTCGGCGATCTCGTCGCTGGACATGTTGAGCACGGCGGGCATCTCGATGTTGCTGTACGTGCGCTCGCCCACCTTGAGCGGGCCGGTGAGACCGTTCACGATGATGCGGGCCAGCCGCTGCTCCGAGCCGAGCACCCACTCGGAATCCACGAGCGGCGGAGCCTTGCCGACCTCCCCAAGGCCCGAGAGCTGGTGGCACACGGCGCAGGAGAAGGCGAACTGCTTCTTCCCGCGCTCCCAGCGGGCCTTCTCCGCGGCGTCGAGCGGCGGCGCGCGGGGCGGCTCGGGCTCCCGCTCCGGCTTTCCGGCCCAGGAGACCCGGCGGCCCGCCTCGCGGGCCCGGGCGCGCACGGCCTCGTCGGGCGAGAAGGTGAGCTTGACGAGCGCGGCCGAGCGCTCCGCCAGCACGACCGGCTCCTTGATCGCGAAGCCCTCGATGAGGGCGCGCTGCCTCCAGAGGGCGGAGGTGGACTGGGAGGCCGTGAGGTCAAGCAGCTCGGCCAGCGACTCCGGCTTCGCCTGTGCCGAGACGCGCGCGGCGATCCGGGAGAGCAGGGCCTCGCGGCCCGGATTCGGCTCCTCCCAGGCCTCGTTCGCCATGAGGCGTTCGAGGAGGTCGAGCTCCTTCCCGGCGAGCAGGGCGTCGGGCACGTTCGGATCGGTGGTGGCGCTGATCGCAAGCTGGTCGAGCGGGCTGAGCGGCCCGGAGGCTTCCTTCAGCGCCGCGACCGCCGCGCCGAGACGCGGGGCCTTCTCCGCGGCGGCGAGGAGGGCCGCGTCCACCTGGCGGAGCCCCTCGAGCGTCCACAGCGCGTGGAGGGCCGGGATCGGGTCCTTCGCAGAGACCAGCATCCGGAGCTCGCCCGCGACCGGGAGGTCCTTCCGCTCCACGAGCAGCCGCTGCGCGGCGTCGCGCACCCACCCGTTCGGGTGCGAGAGGCGCTTTACCAGCGCCGCGGAGGTCTCCTTCGTGAGGGCGGGGGGCTTCGGGGTTGCCTTCCCCTCGGAGGTCACGCGGTAGATGCGGCCGAGGCCGATGTGCTTATCCAGGCCCCGGTCGAGGATCTGCTGGCGGAGGAAGGTGGTGACGAAGTTCTTGTGCTGGAGGATGCCGCGGTAGAGATCCACGATGTAGAGCGCCCCGTCCGGTCCGGTGGCGAGGTTGACGGGGCGGAAGCGCTCGTCGGTGGAGGCGAGGAACTCCGACTTTGCGTACGCGGGCGTCGCGACGACCTTGCCGCCCTCCTCGGTCAGCAGGATTCGCGTGACGAGGTTGCCCGCGGGTTCGCAGACGAAGGCGTTGCCTCGGCAGTCCGCAGGCAGGGCGTCGCCGCGGTAGATGACCGGCGCGCAGGCGGCGGTGCAGGAGGAGAGCGTGCCGTCGGGACGGAGGGTGCCCCCGCGGTAGCCCCGGTTGACGCCGGTGTTCGGGCGGATGGGCCAGACGGCCTGGCTGCGCGTGAGGTCGACGTTGGTGTCGCCGGCGCGCTTGGAGAAGGCGAGGGGCGAGTAGCAGGGGATGTGGTCGCCGCGGAGGAGGACGGAGTTGTGGTTGAAGAAGAGCCGGCCGATGTCGTCCTGCGTGAGCCCCCACTGGCCGCGGGAGCGGGTGTCGCTGCGGACCCACTTGCCATCGATGCGGCGGAAGCGCATCCCGGTGTCGGCGCTGTAGATCCAGTTGTCGATCGCCGGGAGGAGGCCGTTGGCGGTGTGCTCCGGGTTTCCGCGCCCGCCGTACTTCCCCTCCACGAGGGTCTTCTCGTCGCACTTGCCGTCGCCGTCGGTGTCGCGGCAGAACCAGAGATTGGGCGGCTCGGCGACGAGGAGGCCGCCCCAGACGGCGGCGATGGCGCGCGGGAGGATGAGCTTGTCGAGGAAGACGGTGCTCCGGTCCGCCTTCCCGTCCCCGTCCGTGTCCTCGATGCAGGAGATGCGGCCCACGGGGTCGGCCTCGCCTCGGCCGTCGACGTCGGGCATGTAGCCGCGCATCTCGACGACCCACATCCGCCCGTCGGCGTCGAAGCTGATCGCCACGGGGTCGCTCACGAGGGGCTCGCTCGCGAAGAGCTCGAGGCGGAAGCCGGGGGCGACCTTGAAAGTCTCGAGCGCCTTCTCAGGGGGGACGACCGGCGCGGGGGGGATCTTGATGCCGGGGGGGAGGGGCGGCTGGACCTCGCCCTTCTTGTCCCCCTGCTGCAGGCCCAGAAGCGCAAGGACGGCCAGGATCGGCGCGTGCATGGAGATCTCCGCGGAGCCTATAATAGCGGTTCCTTCATATAACGGGGGATCGGGTGGGCGGGATTCGCAGGACGCGCACGACGCCGTGGCACGAGAGCGACCGCTTCTGGCGGATCATCGGGCCGGCGAACTTCGATGACGAGCGGTGGGAGGAGGCGGGGCGCGAGGTTGAGGGGGTGGTGGCGCTCGCGGGGTTTGCGCCGGGCGCCTCGGTGCTCGATCTCGCGTGCGGCCCGGGCCGTCACAGCCTGGAACTGGCGCGGCGGGGCTTCGCGGTCACGGGCGTGGACCGGACGGCGGCCTTTCTCAAGGAGGCGCGGCGGCGGGCGGCGGCGGAGGGAGTGGCTGCGGAATTCGTGCGGGAGGACATGCGCCGCTTTGTGCGACCGCGCGCCTTCGACGCGGCGATCCTCATGCAGTTCTCGCTCGGCTACTTCGAGGATCCGCGGCAGGACCTGGCGGTGCTCCGGCTCGTGCGGCGCTCGCTGCGGAAAGGCGGGGTCTTCGTGGTTGACACGCTGCCCGGCGGGTACGTGCCGGAGACCTGCGGCCGGTGGGCGCGTCCCGATGGCTCGACCCTGACGGTCGTCGAAGCCCTTCGACCGGGGCGCGACGGGACGTCGCTCGAGAGCCTCTGGGAGATCGGGAGGGGCGGAAAGATCCGCACGCTGCGGTTCTCGGTCCGGCTCTACGCGGGGGAGGAGTTGACTGCGCTCCTTAGCAAGGCGGGGTTCCGATCGGTGGACCTCTACGCGGACCTGGAGGGGGCGCCGCTGGCCCCGGGTGCCCGGCGCATGATCGCGGTGGCGCGGGTCTAAGTATGTCCAACTTGATTCGTGAGCACCGGATTCGCCACCAAGACACCAAGTTCCCCCTTGAGCATCTTGGTGTCTTGCTGCCGTAGGGGACCTCGATCACGCCGTTGAACATCTTCTCGGGCGCCTCGCCGGTGGCCACGTCGTGCCAGGGGTTCATGACGCGGGGATTACAGCAGACGGGAGACCCCGGGGTTGCCCCCGTGGAAGCGAGTTATTATAGTGTGATCCTGAGTTCTCGGTCCCCGGCTGCTTGGAGGAACCCCATGGCGCTTGCGACGTATCTCGACGACTTCAGCGCGCTGCTCAAGAAGGTCGACCCGAAGGAAGTCCAGTCCCTGGTCGACGCCCTGGCCGAGGCGTACCGCAACGACCGCTTCGTCTTCATCGTGGGGAACGGCGGGAGCGGCGCGAACGCCTCCCACTTCTGCGAAGACCTGGGGAAGGGGACGCTGCACGACTTCGAGAAGCAGAAGCGGCTCAAGGTGATGAGCCTCACGGACAACACCCCCTACATCCTCGCGTGGGCCAACGATACGGGGTACGACCGCGTGTTCGTGGAGCAGCTCAAGAACTTTGCGCAGCCCGGGGCGCTCCTCGTGTCGATCAGCGGCTCGGGGAACAGCCCCAACGTGCTCAAGGCGGTCGAGTGGGCGAACGCGAACGGCCTCAAGACCTTCGGGATCACGGGCTACGACGGCGGCAAGCTCCGGAAGGCCTGCCACCAGAACCTCCACGTGCCCTCCCACAACATGGGGGTGGTGGAGTCGGTGCATATCGTGGTCTTCCACTACGTCCTCGACACGCTGTACGAGAAGTTCAAGTCCCCGGCATGACGCTCGCGCTCGGGATCGAGATCGGCGGCACGAAGCTCCAGGCGGGGGTGGGCGGGGAGGACGGCCGTCTCTCGGGCGTGGCGCGCCGTCGGGTGGACCCCTCGCGCGGCGGCGCGGGCATCCGCGAGGTCCTGCCCTCCATGGTGGAGGAGGCCCTGGGCGCCGCGAAGTGCCGGGCCGAAGAGCTCCGTGGCATCGGCGTGGGCTTCGGCGGGCCGGTGGATTCCGGCCGCGGGCGGGTGCTCGTCTCCCATCAGATCGAGGGCTGGTCGGACTTCCCGCTGCGCGACTGGGTGTCGGAGCGCTGGCGGCTCCCGGTGATGCTGCAGAACGACGCGAAGACGGCGGCCCTGGCGGAGGCGACGCTGGGCGCGGGCCGCGGATTCCGGCGCATCTTCTACATGAACATCGGGAGCGGCATCGGCGGCGGGCTGGTCGTGGACGGGAAGGTGGACACGGGGCAGGGGCTGGGGGCGGGGGAGATCGGCCACACGTGGGTGCCGGATCCGTCGACCGGCAGGGCCGAGAAGCTGGAGCACGTCGCGTCGGGCTGGTCGATCGCGAAGCGGGCGAAGGCCCGGATGGGGGGCGACCCGACGGCGGATGGGGTCTACGCGGCGGCGGAAGCCGGGGACGCCGCGGCCCGCGCGCTGCTCGAGGAGAGCTGCGAGGCGCTCGGGATCGCGATCGCGAACGTCGTGACGCTCCTCCACCCGGAGCGCGTGATCCTGGGGGGAGGCGTCTCGCTCATGGGCCCGCTCTTCTGGAACCTGCTGCAGGCCAGGGCGACCGCGCGCGGTTTCAAGCCCTTCGAGGGCCGCTACGAACTGGTCCGCGCGGCGCTCGGGGAAGAGGTGGTCGTCATCGGCGCCGTGCTGCTCGGCCTCGGCGCACAATGAAAAAAACGGGCGCGTTCTTCACGCGCCCGTCCTTGCATTCTGAAAGATCCGGTTGTCGCTATGCCTTGCCTGGGTCCGGGGGCCCGCCCGCGCCCGCCGCTTCGATCGAGACCGGTTTGTATCCCCCGATCGACTTGAAATAGAGCAGGATCAGAAGATAGATCCCCGCCATCAAGGCCGGGATGAAGGAGTCGGCCACCAGCGTCCTGCGGTCGCCCGTGATGCTGGATTCGATGATCACGCGGTCCGTGGGGCTAAGCTTGGCCATGGCGGCCGCGGTATCCGCCGCCCCCTTGCGGGCCTCCTTGAGCCTGCCGTTCACGTCGTCGAATTTCTTCCCGTCGAACCCGGTGGCCTCGGCGAAGGAGAGGAATTTGCTGGGTTTGTCGGCCTTTACTTGGGCGAAAGCGGCCATATTCGCTTTCTGGAGTTCTTCACCGGAGAAGCGGTCCTTGGCGTACCCGAGGCCCGGCGAACCGATCAGTCCAGCGGACATCATGCCGATGCCGCCCATCATGCTGATGGCGATGGCGCCGGTCTTGGGAAACCGGTCGGAGGCGACCGCGAGCATCGTGGGCCAGAAGAAGGTCTTGCCGACGGCGTAGACGCCCAGCGCCACGATGGCGAAGCCGAAGGAGGTCACACCGCTCGACATGAGCAACCCCACGCAGGCCACGATCGACGAGACCACCAGGATCCCCACCGGCGAGAGACCGAGCTTCTTCTCGATGAAGTTGGCGCAGAACCGGAGGGAGAACATGACGATCGAGGTCCAGACGAAGAGGATGTTCCCCTGGGCGGGGGTCAGGATGTTGCCCGTGATGTTCTGGATCCAGCCGT
>JAHFOZ010000198.1 GCA_023261405.1 Planctomycetota bacterium | reverse complement strand
ACCTCGTACTCCGTGGGGGGCTTGTCCTGGCCGGCCGCGGCGACGGCCAGGAGCAGCAGGGGAATGATCACGCGTCCGGGCCTCCTTGGGTGCACGATGCTCCTCCTGGATGTCGGAGGATTATATCCCATGCACCACCTCCAAGGGAGCAGGTAATCCGGATACCTGTTCTCCGAACGACTGCACCAGTTCTACGAATCCTTCACCCGACGCTGAACCGGGATAGCCCGGAGCCAGGACCTTGAACGACGGCGAAGGCCGCGCGGCGTCCTGGATCGCGGGCTGCCGGCGGATCAGCGCCCGGACGGACGCGGCGGGTAGAGCCCGGCCCCCGCCTCGCGCGCGGCGGCCACGAGCTCCGGATAGGGCGTGTCGGCGATGTCGACGAAGCCGATCTGGTAGTTCTCCCCGTCCAGCTCGCGGCCGGTGGTCGGCTGGTCGCGGAACTGGAACCAGTGGCAGCCCACGACCTGCGGGTGCCGCCGGCAGGCCTGGACGAAGTCCCGGTAGGCCTTCGCCCGCTCCTCCTGGTCGCGCACGCGGACGAGGCCGGGGTGGAACGGCCCGCGGTCCAGCGCGCCGAAGTGGAACTCGCCGATCAGCACGGGCGCGTCCTTCGCGGCGAATTCGAACATCTCCGGCGCGCGCTGGTAGACGTTGAAGCTGACCACGTCGGCGTGCTTCGCGGCGATCCCCGCCGCCATCGGGTTGACCCACGCGAAGCGGCAGCCCAGGTAGAGCTGACGCGGGGCGACCTCCTTCACGGCGTCGCGGCAGAGCTTGAAGTACTGCGTGGCGGTCCTTGCGTTGAACGCCAGCAGGTCCTCCCCCGCCCGCTTGGGGTCCGGCGGCCGGCGGTCCGCCAGGAGCGCGTCCCACGATGCATGGGCCGTCCCCCACGCGGCGTTGAGCTTCCCGATCTCGACGTGCTTCTTCCTCAAGTCCTCCACGAACTCCCGCTTCGCCGCCTGACCCGCGGGCGACTTGAGCGTCGCCAGCGCCAGCGAGGTCTCGTCCCCCCACGAGAGCTCGTTGTCCACGAAGTACCCGAGACACCATGGATCGCCTGCCGAGCGGCCCGCCTCCCCCTTCAGCCGGTCCTTGAGCGCTGCCGCAAAGGAAGGATCGAAGACGTCCCGGAACGCCTGCCAGTATCCCTCGCTCCCCTCCAGCGACCTCCCCCCGCAGTGGATGCCGACCGTGTACGGGGTCTTCCGCATCAGCCGGACCTCCTCGTCCGACCAGTTGCCGATCGTGTTGAGCCCCCAGCCCCGGAGCCGCGCGTGCGCCGCCTCGGACGCGCGCGCCTTCCACTCCGGCCCGTGCTTGCGCCTGAGGTTGGCGCCCGTGATGTCGAAGCAGAGCGGCGTTCGGCCGCGGTAGTGCTCGTGGAGCACCTCGTGCGCCGGATGGAAGAAGGCGCCGAAATCCGGGTCGTCGCGCCGGGGCCAGCCGCGGAACCACGTCTCCCGCTCCTCCACCGGCGTGCTCCCCTTCAACGTGACGCAGTCCACCCCGTGAGAGAAGAAGAGCCGCCCTTCCGGGTCCACGAGCCACCACCTCCCCTCGTGCTTCTGCACGCGGAAGAAGCCGGTGGCCTCGAGCGCCGGCCCGCCCGCCCATCCCCCGTATCGGTCCCAGCCCGCCGGTCCCGCACGCGAGGCGAGGTCCTTCGCCTCCTCCGCGGCCCGCGCGCGGAGCTCCTCCGCCGACCGGGCCTTCCCCGGCCAGTCCCGGTGGATGTACTGGCCGAGCTCGTCGATCAGGGGGAAGAACGGGTCCGCCGGCACGGGGGCCGCCGCCGGGCCCGGGGGGGCCCCCTCCGCTCGGATCGAGTCGACCTCGAACTCGTGGTCCTCGGAGGGCCGCTTCAAGAAGACAACCAGCTGCGTGACCCGGGAGGGATCGATCGTCTCGTACCGGCTTCCCGGGAACCCGCGCATCCCGAAGAGCTTCACGCCCTCCGGGGCGGGGAGCCGGCGGACGAAGTCGATCGTAAGAGTCCCCCGCGCGCCCGCCCCCAGCGTGATCCATCCCGTGTTCGCGTTCATCAGACCGTCCGACTCGCCGCTGTCCACGCGGAGCCCCACGGTGACGGCGTTCTTCCCGACGTTCGCCATGTCCATGGAGAGACGCGCGTGCCTGGAGAGGTCCCACGCGCCTCGCGGGGCCTTGAGCGTGATCCCCGGCCACTCCTGCGCGTGGAAGGTCGTGACCCGGAGGGCCGTGCCGGTCCCGGCCTTCGACAGGACGGCCTTCGCGTCCCACGCGACGACCGTCGAGACGTCGAAGGCGCCTTCGAAATCGAGGACCGACGTCGAGTCCTGCCCCCCGCCGGCCAGGAGGAGGCACGCGGCGAGACCGATCATGGTCGCCTGTGGATAGCCGCCCGAGGGTAATCCGTGACACCCGTCCCGGGCAGGGTTAAAATCCCCCGCCATGATCCCCGGGAAAGCCAGCGCCGACGGGACCGCCGCCTTCGCGAAAGGCCGCCCGGGCTGCCACGCGGGCCACTGGAGAAACGCCCTCGGCCTAACCGTCTCTTCGCTCGGGATGGGCACCTACCTCGGAAACGCCGACCCGGTCACGGACGGCAAGTACGCGGCCGCCGTGCTGAAGTCCCTCGTGCTCGGGATCAACGTCTTCGACTCCGCGATCAACTACCGCTACCAGCGGAGCGAGCGGTCGGTGGGGGCCGGCTTGAAGAAGGCCATCGAGGCCGGGACCGTCACCCGGGACCATGTCCTGCTCTGCACGAAGGGCGGCTTCATCGCGGGCGAACTGGAGCCTCCCACGAAGGAATGGTTCGAGGAGACCTTCGTCAAGACGGGGATCATCACCGCCGGGGAGGAGATCGTCGCCGGCGGCCACTGCATGAGCCCCAAGTACCTGAAGTTCGGCGTGGAGCAGAGCCGGAAGAACCTGGGCGTCGAGACGATCGACGTCTTCTACGTCCATAATCCCGAGACCCAGATCCCGGTCGTGGGGCCGGCGGAATTCTACCGGAGACTCACCGAGGCCTTCCGCGCGCTCGAGGAATGCGCCGCGGAGGGGAAGATCCAGTTCTACGGAACGGCCACCTGGCAGGCCTACCGGGTCCCGGAGACCGATCCCTCGTTCGTCTCGCTCGCCGAGACCCTGAAGTGCGCCGAGGCGGCGGGCGGCCCCGGCCACCGGTTCAAGGCCGTCCAGTTCCCGGCCAACCTCGGCCTGCCGGAGGCCTACCGGCTCGAGACCCAGCCGCGCGGCGAGACCCTCGTGCCCGCGGCCCGCGCGGCGTCCGAGGCCGGGCTCGCCGTCTTCACCAGCGTCCCCCTGATGCAGTCCCAGCTCCTCGGACGCTTCTCGCCCTCGTTCAAGACCCGCTTCACCGGACTCAAGACCGACGCCCAGCGCTGCCTCCAGTTCGCCCGCTCCGTCCCGGGCATCACCGCCCCCCTCTGCGGGACGAAGGACGTCGAGCACGTGGAGGAGAACGCGCGGGTCGCGGCGGTCCCTCCCCTCACCCCCGACGAGGTGGAGGGCTTCTGGACGCGGCCCCCCGCTCCTACGTAAATCATTAGTCGGACTACGATTTTTCATCGTCTCCCGGCCCGCCCCCCCAAGATTCTGTTGACCTCCGCGGGACGAATCGATACGGTCTGAAAACCATGCCGAAGCCCAGGAAGGGGATCGCCGCCGCCGGCAACTGGATCGTCGACCGGATCAAGATGATCGACGCCTGGCCCCAGGAGGAGCGGCTCGCCAACGTCCTCTCCGAGGTGCGCGCCGGAGGAGGCGGGGCGCACAACGTCATCACCGACCTCGCGCTCATGAAGGCCCCCTTCCCGCTCCTGGGCATCGGCTGCGTGGGGGCGGACGAGGAGGGCCGCTGGCTCATCCACACCGCCCGCGAGAGGGGGATCGACTTCTCCGGCATGCGCGTGACGCCCGACCAGCCCACCTCGTTCACGGACGTCATGACCGTGCAGTCCACCGGGCGGCGCACCTTCTTCCACAACCGCGGCGCCAACCAGCTCCTCGAGGACGCGGACATCGACCCGGGGAACATGAAGATCCTCCACCTCGCCTATCTCCTCCTCCTCGACAAGGTGGACCCCGTCGCCGCGAAGATCCTGCAGCGCGTCCGCGCGGAGGGCGTCAGGACGTCGGTGGATCTGGTGAGCGTGGAGAAGGCGCGCTTTGCCGACGTGGTCCTCCCGGCGGTCGACCACGTGGACTACCTCATCCTGAATGAAATCGAGGCCGGGGAGTGCACCGGTCACCGGATCCGGGCCGACGGCGCCGTGGACCGCGCGGCGCTCTCGGCGAGCGCGAAGAAGCTCTTCCGGGACAACCTCGTGGTGGTCCACATGCCCGAGGGGGCGCTGGCCCTCTCGAAGGACGGCGAGCTCTGGGTCTCCTCGAGGCTCGTGGACAAGATCGTGAGCTCCGTCGGCGCCGGCGATGCGTTCTGCGCCGGCGTCCTCTACGGCCTCCACGAGGAATGGCCGCTCGAGAAGTCCCTCGACCTCGGTCACCGGGCCGCCGCCGCGTGCCTCGGCCATGAGACCACCACGGGCGGGCTCCGGCCCGCCGCTGAACTGTGAGCGGGCGTGAAATGAACCCCCCAGGCATGAAGACACCCAGGCGTTCCCGTTGGGGTTGTCTCCCCGGTCCTGCTGGGTGTCTTGGTGTCTTTGTGTTTGGTTTTCGGCTCCCGCCTCCGGATGGCCTGACTTAGATGCCGCGCCTCTACGGAAGGGACTGGGACAAGCAGACCCTGCTCCGCCACGTGGGCGACGTGCGCCAGGTGGGCGGCGCCCAGCCCTTCGTCCTCGACGACGGCCCCGAAAGGGGAGTTCGCGCGATCGAGGTCCGCACGGGGACCGGCTTCCAGTTCACCCTCCTCCCCGACCGGGGCCTTGACGTCTGGCGCGCGGAGTTCGACGGCGCGTCGCTCGCCTGGCACTCGGCGACGGGGCCCGTGGCCCCCGCCTTCTACGAGCCGGAGGGCCTGGGTTGGCTCCGCGGCTTCTATGGCGGCATGCTCGTCACCTGCGGCCTCACCCAGGTGGGGCCGCCCAACCGGGACCAGGGGAAGGACCTCGGCCTCCACGGCCGCGCCAGCTTCACCCCCGCCTACGAGGTGGGCGTAACGCAGGGCTGGGAGGGGGACGAATACCGCATCGAGATCCGCGGAAAGGTCCGCGAGGCGATGGTCTTCGGCGAGCACGTGGTCCTCACGCGCCGCCTTCGCACCTCGTTCGGCCGCAGCGGCTTCACGCTCGAGGACGAGATCGAAAACCTCGGCCACGAGCCCGCGCCCCACATGATCCTTTACCACGTGAACGGGGGCTTCCCCGCCCTGGACGAGACCTCGGAACTCCTCTCCGCCAGCGCCGCGGCCCGCCCGGCCGACACGGAGGCCGAGAAGGAGCGCGAGAAGTACAACCGCTTCCTGCCGCCCACCGCGGGCTTCGCCGAGCGCTGCTATTTCCACGATCTCAAGGCCGGGAAGGACGGCCGGACGACCGTGGCCCTCGTCAACCGGGGCTTCGGCGGCGGCCGCGGGCTCGGCTACGCGCTGCGCTTCCCCGTCGCCCAGATGCCCTGCTTCACCGAGTGGAAGATGATGGGCCAGGGCCTCTACGTCGTGGGCACCGAGCCGGGGAACGTGAACCCCGCGTCCCGCGAGCGGCTCCGGGCCGAGGGCCGCCTCCCCTTCCTCCAGCCGGGCGAGAAGAAGAAGTACGAGATCGAGTACGCCGTCCTCGCGTCGCAGGACGAGATCCGGGCCGTCGAAAGGGAAATCCAGTCTCTGGGAGCGAAATGAGATGAGCTTTTCGAAGCCGCGCATGAACCGCCTGTTCGCGAAGACCGGCCGCTGCTTCGACGTCGCGATCGACCACGGCTTCTTCAACGAGGTCGCCTTCCTCTCCGGCATCGAGGACATGGAGAAGGCCGTGAGGACGGTCGTCGAGGCCGCGCCCGACGCGATCCAGCTCACCCTCGGACAGGCGAAGATCCTCCAGTCCATCCTCGGCCCGCGGAAGCCCGCGCTCGTCCTCCGCACCGACGCCGCCAACGTCTACAACCCGAAGCTGCACGAGGTCCTCTGGTCGAAGATGATCGCAGACCCGGTGGAGCAGGCCCTCGCGCTCGACGCGGCGTGCGTGGTCGTCAACCTCCTCCTCCTTCCGAACCAGCCCGACCTCCACGGCCAGTGCGTGGAGCGCATCTGCGCCCTCAAGCCGCAGTGCGACCGCTACGGGATGCCCCTCATGGTCGAGCCGCTCGTGATGCAGGCGAACGACACGTCGGGCGGCTACATGGTGGATGGCGACCTGAAGAAGATCCTGCCCCTCGTCCGGCAGGCGGTGGAACTGGGGGCCGACATCATCAAGGCCGATCCCTGCGACGACCCGAAGGAGTACCACAAGGTGATCCAGGTGGCCGGGAAGGTGCCCGTCCTCGTCCGCGGCGGCGGCAAGGCCGCGACCCGCGAGATCCTTCAGCGCACGGCGGAGGTCATCCAGCAGGGCGCCGCGGGGATCGTCTACGGCCGCAACGTGATACAGCACAAGGACCCCTGCGGCATCACCCGCGCCTTCATGGCGGTGGTGCACGAGAATGCGACTCCCGAGCAGGCCGCCAGGATGGTGAAGGAATGAGGGAGGTCCGCTTCGGGATCATCGGCTGCGGCCTGATGGGCCGCGAGTTCGGTTCCGCCATCGCCCGCTGGTGCCACCTGCTCGACCTTCCCTTCCGGCCGCTGCTGTCGGGGATCTGCGACGCGAACCCCGGGCTCTTCCCGTGGTACCAGAACAACTTCCCGACGATCAAGGTGGCGACGAAGGACTACCGGGAGCTGCTGAGGAGCCCCGACGTGGACGCGATCTACTGCGCGCTGCCCCACAACCTGCACCGGGATGTCTATATCGAGATCGTGCGGGCGGGCAAGCACCTGCTGGGGGAGAAGCCGTTCGGGATCGACCTACCCGCCGCACAGGCGATCGTGGAGGAGATCCAGAAACACCCCAAGGTCTTCGTCCGCTGCAGCTCCGAGTTCCCCTTCTGGCCCGGCGCCCAGCGCGTGATCCAAGCGATCCAGCAGAACCGCTTCGGGCGCATCGTCGAGGTCAACGCCGGCTTCCTCCACTCCAGCGACCTCAACCCCGAAAAGCCCATCAACTGGAAGCGCCTCGTCGAGGTCAACGGCGAGTACGGCTGCCTGGGCGACCTGGGCATGCACGCCCTGCACGTGCCGCTGCGCGCGGGCTGGAAGCCGAAGCGCGTCTTCGCGAACCTCACCAAGATCGTCGCCGAGCGCCCCGACGGCAAGGGGAACAAGGTCCCCTGCCGGACCTGGGACAACGGCACGCTCGCGTGCGACGCGGTCAACCCCTTCGACGGACATCCTTTTCCCCTGACGTTCCGCATCTTCCGCATCGCCCCCGGCGAGACGGACACCTGGTATATCGAGATCCACGGCACGCGTTACAGCTGCCGCTTCTCGACGCGGAATCCGAAGGCCTTCCAGTTCATGGAATACTCGGGCGGGGCGCAGTGCTGGCAGGAGGAGAGCCTGGGCTACGAGACCGTCCACAAGACGATCACGGGCGGCATCTTCGAGTTCGGCTTCTCGGACGCCATCCTGCAGATGTGGGCCGCGTTCATGGACGAGCTGGTGAACGGGAAGACGCCCTTCGCCTGCGCCCGGCCGGAGGAGGCCCTGGCCTCGCACCAGGTCTTCACCGCCGCGCTCGAATCGCAGCGGACGCGCCAGGCGATCGAGGTCGCTTAGGGAGGGGGCTCGCAGCGGGGAGCTTGTAGCCGGCAGCTCGTAGCTCGTACCCTACAGCTCGGTCCTACCTCGCCTCGCCCCAGGCGTCGTGGTGAAAGGTGCGCGTGGCGCCCCCCAGGGCGAGGGCCGGCGACGCGATCACGCCCTTCACCGCGCGCATCAGCTCGGGCGTGGGATCGACGAACCGCAGACCCGCCTCCCAGCAGGCGGGGCTGGTGCCCGAACGCACGGCAAACTGCACCCGCAGCGTCACCTCCAGGGGCTTGACGCCGCGCACCATCATCAATTGCCCTCGAAGAAGCTCCCCCTCCTTCACGGCACGGCTCACCAGCGCGCGGATCCCCCCTTCCGAGAGGTTGATGCAGGCCTTGAAGAAGTTGCCCCACAGGAACCCCAGGAGCCCGGAGCCCTTGAGCTCCAACGAGAACCCCGAGGGGGGACGGTAGCGCCGGCTCCTCCGGCGCTCCGTGCGCCCCACCACGGTCAGCCGCGTTTCGTTTCTCATGGAAGCCGAAGAGCAAACGCCGTGCCACGCCCAGTGCAGGCGGATTCCCCCGAATGTCCACGGCACTGGCGCTGAAGGGCAACAAAAATGTCGAGAGGGGGGATGGCGGGCGGTCCGATGTGCCGATGGGCGTGGGGGTCCAAGACCGAACGAGCACATCCCTGCTACGCGGTAATACCCAGCTTGCCCGTCAGTGGATAGTATAGGCGGATGGGCGTTGCAGTATAGGCGGACCCTGGGGTTTCACGGGGAACAGCGCAAATGTCGGATGATGAAAACAGGCCGTTCATTGAACTGTGGCTGGAGTATTGGAAACGTACGAAAGAGAAATCCGAGGCTGTGCGCCATGCTGTCGTCAATGAGTCCGAGAAACTCGGGTACTCCAATTCTCTTGTTTCCTACGAGGGGCAGCTCAATTCAGGATTGAGACTTCTGAGAGTGGACGAGGATGGCCAAGCTGTAATCTTCGAGGTACGTGCCGGGACTTGGGACGGCTCAGGTCCGCACGTCATAGCCGCAACCAGCGCGGGCTCGTTCCAAGCAATTCCTCTACGCCTCATTCCTCAGGATGACTTCGCTGAGAAGGAACAAGCTGCTGTGCTGACCCTGCGTGCCGCCGTCAGGGAACTCAATGACTCCATTTCCGCGCATATCACTTTCCTGGATAGGCTGCTGCCCGACGGTCTGGGACCAAAGGAGCTGGCCGACTTGATGGGGTTTGGAATTGAACGGGAATTCAGCCATCTCCCACTTACTTCAAGGATTCTCATCGCCGAGCAATTACACTTAAGAGGT
>JAHFOZ010000197.1 GCA_023261405.1 Planctomycetota bacterium | reverse complement strand
TCTCGAGGATCTGGGTCAGCTCGTAGTGACGGCGCACGCCCGCGACGGGGTGGGTCCCCACCCAGTTGGTGGCGGACTTTTCGAACGGGGTGCGGGACATGAAGTCGACGAGATCCTGCCAGAGCTCCTGGTCCATGCCTGCCTTCTTTCCCGCCGCGAGGAGCTCGAGAAGGAGCGCCTCGGCGCCCTTGGTGAAGATGCCCCGGAGCATCTTGAAGAGGGAGGCCCGGCCGATCTCGGGGCTGTAGAAGCGGGCCTCGAAGCCGAGGGCCGTGAGCGCCTCCGCCGCGCGCTTCCCCTCGGGGCCGCCCGTCAGGATCCTGGCGGAGCTCCCCGCGGCGCCCACCGCGCCGAGCACCGCGCCCTCGGCAAACGCGGCGCCGGAAGGGGTCACGGCGCGGCCGATCTCCGCCTTCGCGGCCGGGGGAGTCGTGTTGAGGTCCACGAAGAGCTGGCCCGTGCGGAGCAGCGGGGCGCACTCGCGGGCCGCCTCGAGCGCCGTCTGCGGGCGCACGGTCGAGAGGATCAACTCTGCCCCGCCGAGGGCCTCGGCCAGCGGCGCGAGGCGGATGCCCTCCGCGCGGCGCCGCTTCTCGAGCTTCTCACGGCCGCCGGGCTTCGAGAGGTTGTGGTCGTACGCGGACACCTCCGCGCCGCGCGCGCGGGCGGCGGCGGAGAAGACGGCGGCGACCTCGCCGAACCCGACGAAGGCTACGCGGGCGGCGGGCATGCGCGCGCTCCCGGACCGGGGATGTCCTGCAGCTCGAAGATGTGCGTGAGGGCCGCCATCCGGCCGTCGATCGTGTGGATGCCCCCGGCGCGGCGGACCTCGGCGAGGAGATCCTCGACGGCCTTGACCGCGGCGCGCATGGGCTGGTTGGCGTAGATCACCATGCGGACCTTGCCGAGGGCTCGGATCCTCTTCTCCGTGAGGTCGGGGTAGATCGTGGGGACGAGGACGAGAGGGGCGGCGCCGTCCCACCTCCGGATGAACTCCACGACCTCGTCGGGTTCCTTCTGCCGCGAGTGGATGAGGATGAAATCCGCCCCGGCGTGCTCGTAGGCGCGGGCCCGGCGGAGGGCCTCCTCCTGCCCCTGGCCGGCGATGAGGGCCTCCACGCGGGCGACCACCGCGAAGTCGCGGCTCTTCCGCGCGTCGCAGGCGGCCTCGATCTTGGCGGCGAATTCCTCCATGAGGGCGAGTTCCTGGCGGCCGTCGGGAAGGAGGCTGTTCTCCTTGGGGAACTTCTTGTCCTCGAAGCAGATGCCGGCGATGCCGGCCTCCTCGTAGCGCCGCACGGCGTAGGCGACGTTGCGTTCATCGCCGTAGCCGGTGTCGCCGTCGGCGAGGATGGGGATCTTGACGGCCTCCCGCATGAAGCGGGCGGCTTCGAGGTAGTGGAACATGGAGAGGAGGCTCGCATCGGGGACCGCGTGGGAGGCCGAGATTCCGAGGCTGCTCGACCAGATGAAGTCGAAGCCGGCGCGTTCCACCAGTTTCGCCTCGAGCGCGTCGCGCGCACCCACGCCGACCAGCAGGTCCCGGCGCTTGAACCAGGCCGGTCCCCCGTTCCCGACGGCCATGCGACCTCCCTTACGGCTTCGCCTTCTTGACCTTGATCCCCGAGATCGAGGAAAGGCCCGCTTCGATCTCCGCAGAGGATAGCTCGCCGTTGGCGTCCGTGTCGACCTTCCGGTGACGGTAGATCAAGTCGCCCTCCGCGGCCCAGCCCATGGCGGTCTTCTCCTTCTCGGAGAGTTTCCCGTCGCGATCCCAGTCGAAGCCCTTGATCGACTTGAGGCGCGCCTCCTCGTCCATGACCTTCTTCTCCTCGTCGTCAAGCTTGCCGTCCGCGTTCTGGTCGTACTTCTTGACGTCCTTGTCCGCCTTCTTCTTGGCGAGGGAGGGATCGAGGGCGTTGAGGATCGTCTCGCCCGCCTTGACGACTTCGGGGGCGAACGCGCGGAACTCGGCGACGTTGAGGGTCCCGTTCCCGTCCGCGTCCGCGGCCTTCATGAGCCGGGGCAGGTCCGCGGCGAGCTTCTTCAGGGCCTCCTCCTGGGGTGATTTGGCCTCCTGCGCGAAGGCTGCGGGGGCGAGGGAGATCAGGAAGGCGACGACGGGATACCGCATGGCACGCTCCTTCAAGAAGAGAGACATCCGAAAGCAAGGAAGTCCACTTGACTCGCAAGCACCGAGATCACCACCAAGACACGAAGACACCAAGCCTCTCCCTTACCGTCTTGGTGTCTTTGTGCCTTGGTGGTCAAGTCCATGCATACGCTTTCATCCGGGCTCGATCGGACGATCAAGGCTGGCTCGGCTTGGGCGGAACCAGGTTTCGCAGCCACTTGTCGGCCTGGGCGGCGAACTCCGCGTGGCGGGGCCGGGTCTTGTCGACGGTCGCCCTCACGGGGTCCGTCGCGGCCTTCACCTGGGCTTGGTAGCGAGCGTCGACCGCCTTCTTCTGCTCCTGGTAGGCCGCGTAGGCCGCGGCGTTCGCCTTGTCCTTGGGCGGCAGCGCCAGGCGGGCCGCCTCGTACTCCTGCCGGGAGCGCTGGAGGGCGGCTACCCCGGAGCGGGCGGCCTCCGCGAGCTGGATCCGCGCGGGTTCCCCGAGCTCCAGGAAGTCCGCGGTCGCGGCGATAGCGGACTGGAAGTAGTGAGTCTCCTCCAGGCGGCTCTTGGCCTTGACGAGTTTGTCGAGGTCTTTCCAGAAGGCGCCGAACTTCTCCTGGGCATCGAGGATCTCCGCCAGCTTGGGGTCGTTCCGGACCGAGGAGGCCGGGACGGCGGGGGGCGTCGGGGCTTGCGGCGCGGCGGACTGGCCCGCGGTCGGGGCCGCAGCCGGTGGGGCGACCGGGGAGCCGGCCGAAACGGGGACGCTCGCTTCCTGCGGCCGCACCCAGGCGGTGGCCGGCTCCGCGGGCTTCCGGGCGGGCGCCGCCGGGGGCGTCGTCGCGGAATCGGTCCGAGAGAGGCGGGAGATGAGGACGCCGTTGACGAGGAGCGACACTCCCAGGAGCGCCGCCAGGGTCATGAAGGCCGCCGTGGATCTCATGGACTTCCTCCTTCGATGGCGCCCAGTACTTCGACCCGCATGATCGTGACCCGTCGTCCGCAAGCGGCACAACGGGTCCCGAACTCCTGCGGCTCAGGTCCCAGTGTAGGAAGCGGAACCTTAAGGCTTCGTGAACACTCCACCCCAATGAGCTGAGGCATCCGGACCGCGGCATTTCAGCGAGGCCAAGGATCCCCCGGGCCCCGGGACCCTCCGCCTCTAGCCTACCACCGATGGGCCCCAGAGTGGCGTGTTAACGAATTCGCGGCGCTGAAACGTCAGCGCTACTCGAGGACTTTCGACGCGTCAGCGCTGGGCTTCACGCGGACGCCGAGGCCGAAGCACTTCTCGCAGGGGACGGCGAGGCTGGGCAGGGGCCAGCCGCCCCCGCCGCAGGCCGTGCAGGGGGAGGCGGTGTAGACGTCCTGGAGCTGCGGGCGCTCGGGGGACTTACCGTCGCGGACGCCCTTGCCGCCGCACTTGCCGCAGTCGGCGATTCCGGTCTCGCTGCAGTCCTTGCAGGGGCCCTTCAGCAGGGCGGCGCCCTTACAGCCGTCGCAGAGGATCGAGGGGATGCCGAGGACGATGGGCGGCACGCGGCCCTTGCCCATGCAGGTGGCGCAGGGGGTCTCGATCTGGCGCTTCCCGTGGCACTTGTCGCAGATCCTGCACTCGCGGCAGCCCTTGAAGTTGTCGCGCCAGCCCTTGCCGGCCGAGATGATGCACTCGACGGAGCCGGTCTGCTTGCAGTTGGGGCAGCCCGCGTCCTTGAAGACGCAGAGACCCTTGCAGTTGAGGCACTTGACGAGAACGTTGGCCTTCTCATTCTTCTGGGACCAGCCGAGGCCCTTGCAGAGGGGGCAGGTGACGTCGGTGCGCTTCTTGCCCTGGCAGACATGGCAGGCGACCTTGCCGTCTTTGCAATTGACGCACCCGGCGGCGGTCTTGAGGCTCTCGGCGAGGGATTTCATGTGGTCGGCGGCCTTGGGGGTCCCGGCGCCGGCCACCGAGGGGAGGGACTTGTAGAGCGCCTCGAAGCCTGAGTTGGCGGAGATCGTCTTCTGGATCTCGAGGAGCGCGGCGACGTAGCGGGGACCGAACGCGGCGGAGCCCTTGGCGGCCTTCTCCGCCTCGGCCGGGATGTAGCCGGGCTTGGCGAAGCCCTTGGCGATCGTGTAGAGCGCGAGCTGGTCGCGCTTCCCCCAGCGGTCGCCTTCCTTGGCGAACCCGAGCTTTCCGGCGGCTTCGGCCGCCTTGTCGCCGAGCGCCGAGAGGTGCGCGAGGGCGAAGAGGCGGAAGACCTCGGGCGCGCCGTCGGCCTTGGCGTGCTTGTCCGCGAGGGCGAGGAGCTGGGCGAGGGCCTCCTTGTGCTTCGCCTCGTCGGCGGCGGGCGGGGACCAGTGCTTCGCGAGGAAGGCGTTCAGGTCGGCGGCGGCCGGCCCTGCGATCTTCCACTGCGCGTCGGTCTTCTCGAGGAACTGGGCGGCGACCCAGGGGGCGGCGCCATCCTTCGCCTGGGCGCGGAAGGCTTGGAGCGCGACCTGCCGGTCGGAATCCTTGGCGCGGAACGCGGGATCGGCGAGGGTCTTCCAGGCGTCGTCCTGGAGGAGGAGGCAGAGGAGTGCCGGGAGGAATCGCGCCATCGCTCGCCCCCTACTTAAGATTGACCCATTGACGATTGAGCCATTGAACGGTTCCCCGCTACCCCCCCACGGGGGGAATCGGCAGGGGCCAGCGTCCGACTACCTATACGTAGCACAGGACGCCGGGGAAGGGGAGCGGGTTCCGGAAAACTACTTGAGCAGGTTCGCCCGCGCGCGGACAAAGAGCGCGACGTCCCCCCCGTCCTCGCCGCGGCTCTCGATTGCGACCAGAGTGACCTCCAATGAGCGTCTCCCACGGTTTGTCCTGCGCGCGGCCGCTACGAGGGTGAGGACGGCGAGGGCGAGGAGCCGGCGCATCATGGTCACGGTTCCTTAACGGGCTCACTATTACTGACGTCACGGGCGGACGGCGCCGCTACAATTCTTGCATGTCGCTCGGCGACGCGCCCGCAAAACCCGTCCGCGCGCCCCGCGGGAGGCGGCTCTCCTGCCGGAGCTGGCAGACCGAGGCGCCCTTCCGGATGATCCAGAACAACCTGGACCCGGAGGTGGCGGAGGACTGGAAGAACCTGGTCGTCTACGGCGGCTCGGGCCGCGCGGCGCGGAGCTGGGCGGATTTTCGCGCGATCCTGAAGACCCTGCGGACGCTCCGGGACGACGAGACGCTCCTCGTCCAGTCTGGCAAGCCGGTCGGCGTCTTCCGGACGCACGCGATGGCGCCGCGGGTGCTGATCGCCAACTCGCTGCTCGTTCCCGCGTGGGCGACCTGGGAGCACTTCCGCCGGCTCGAGGCGCAGGGCCTGATCATGTTCGGCCAGATGACGGCGGGCTCGTGGATCTACATCGGGACGCAGGGGATCCTGCAGGGGACCTACGAGACGTTCATGGCGGCGGCGCGGACGCATTGGGGGGCGGATCTGACGGGGCGGCTCGTGGTCTCGGGCGGGCTGGGAGGGATGGGCGGGGCGCAGCCGCTGGCGGCGACGCTGGGAGGCGGGGCCTTCCTGGGCATCGATGTGGACGAGCGGCGGGTTGACCGCCGGATCGCGCAGGGGTACTGCGACCGGAAGGCGCGGGGGCTGGACGAGGCGCTTGAGGCGCTGATTGCGGCGAAGGGGCGGCGCGAGGCCCTGAGCGTGGGGCTGGTCGGGAATTGCGCGGAGGTCCTGTCGGCGCTCGTCGAGCGCGGCGTGGTGCCCGATCTCGTGACCGACCAGACGAGCGCGCACGACGCGCTGAACGGGTATGTGCCGGCGGGGATGCCGTTCGCGGAGGCCCTCGAGCTCCGCGCGTCCGACCCGGCGGGGTACGTGCGGCGCTCGATGGAGTCGATGGCGACGCACTGCCGGGCGCTGCTGGCGCTGCGGAAGAAGGGGGCGGTGGTCTTCGACTACGGGAACAACCTGAGGGGACAGGCGAAGGAGGCGGGCGTCGCGGAGGCGTTCGACTATCCGGGCTTCGTGCCCGCCTACATCCGGCCGCTGTTCTGCGAGGGGCGCGGGCCGTTCCGCTGGGTGGCGCTCTCGGGCGACCCGGCGGACATCCACGCCACGGACGAGGCCGTGCTCAAGCTGTTCCCGCGCGATCCGGTGCTCGCACGGTGGATCCCGCTCGCGCGGGAGCGGGTGAGGTTCCAGGGGCTGCCCGCGCGGATCTGCTGGCTGGGTTACGGGGAGCGTGCGGAATTCGGGGCGCTGCTGAATTCGATGGTGAAGCGGGGGAAGCTCAAGGCGCCGGTGGTGATCGGGCGGGACCACCTGGATTGCGGGAGCGTGGCGTCGCCGTACCGCGAGACGGAGGCGATGAAGGACGGCTCGGACGCAGTGGCCGACTGGCCTGTGCTGAATGCCCTGCTCAACGCCTCGAGCGGGGCGACGTGGGTGAGCGTCCACCACGGGGGCGGGGTGGGGATCGGGAACTCGATCCACGCGGGGATGGTGGTCTGCGCGGACGGCACGAAGGCGGCCGCGAAGAAGCTGGATCTCGTCCTCACGAACGATCCCGGCACCGGGGTGATGCGCCATGCGGACGCGGGGTATGCGGAGGCGGAGGCGTTCGCGCGCCGCAAAGGGATCCGGCGGCCGGGGCGCGGAATGCCGTCATAATCCTCCGCCAGGCTCGTATAATAAATCGAGAGACCGATGGGCGTCCCGCGCGAAGACCTGCTCCTGATGATGCGCGCCCTCAAGCGTGGAATTGCGGATGTCAAGGCGATCCGCAAAGCGCTCGATCGGCAGGTGTCGAAACCCATCTCCTTCGTCGAGGCGCTCCACCTCCGCACGGAGGAAGTCCAGGCGCTCCAGCTCGATTCCTCGATGCCCGATCCGGTGCAGGACCGCCCCGTCCTCGAGCCGCTCCATCAGATGCTCGTGGAAGGGGAGTACGAGGCGCCGCACGAGTGGGAGAAATTCGTGGCGTCGCTCGTGAGACCCACCCAGCGGCAGGGCCATGCCGGGCTCTCCGTCCCGGGGGAGTTCGACGGGTACACGCTCCAGTGGGAACTGGCGCGCCGCGAGAGGGGCGTGGTCTACCGGGCGAAGGACAGGGACGGCCGCGAGGTGGCGATCAAGGTCTTCCGGGAGGACGTGAAGCCCGCGGACTGGCTTCCCAAAGTGGGCGGACTCTCGTACGCCGTCTCGGAGTTCGTGGACGGCGAGTCGTTTGAATCGAAGAAGCCCGGGCCCCGGCGGGGCGTCGAGGCGGTGAGGAAGGCCGCGGATATCACCCGGTCGAAGCCGCACGGGGCGCTCACGCCCGCGCGCATCGTGATCCGGAGGGACGACTCCACGGGCGTGCTCGGCTTCGAATACGCCAGGGCGGTCCCGCCCTCGAACCGCGCGCAGGCCTACGGGCCGGGAGACGACGTACGCGCGCTGGGCGCGATCCTCTACGAGCTCATCGTGGGCGCGCCGCCCGCGGGGGAGAGCTCGCCGCTGGCCCGCACGAAGGAGGTCGACGCGTCGCTCGACCGGATCGTCTCGTGCGCGCTTACGGGCGGATACGGGTCGACGGGCGAACTGGCGGACGACCTAGGCCGCTACCTGAGGAACGAGCCGGTGACGGCCCGGAAGGCCTCCGCGGCCGCTTCCGGCAGGAGGAAGCCCTGGGTCTGGGTCGTGGCCGCGGCGGTCCCGCTGGCGGCCCTCGTCCTGTACTTCGCGCTCCGTCCCCCCGCGCCGCCGGCCTTGCCTCCCGCCGTGAAGGCGCCCGAGCCGCCGCGCGAGGCGAAGAAGCCCGAACCGCCGCCGTCGCCGCCCAAGGAGACGGCGAAGCCCCCCGCACCGAAGCCGCCCGCGCCCGCGGGGCCGCTCACTACCGAAGAGGAGCAGAAGCTGACCGAGGCCTGCATGAAGGCGATGGAGTCGGGCGATCACACCCGGGTGATCGCGCTCGCGAACGAGGCCCTTTCGCGCGGGTCGAAGAAGGAGTGGCCGCTCTATCACCTGGCGGTGGCGTTCATCGAGAAGGACGAGCTGGACAAGGCGCTGGAGTACGTGACGCGGGCGCTCGAGGGGTCGCCCGACAGCAAGGACTACCTCGAGCTGCGCATGGAGGTCTTCGCGTTCAGGGGAGAGGTGAAGAAGGCGCTGGCCGACCTGGAGAAGCTCTGGGGCACGAAGGCGGCGGACATGAACCGCCACATCCTCAAGGCGTCGGCGCAGATCCGCGCCAACCCGAAGGACGGCCGCTCGCACCTCCTGCGGGGGGTCTTCTATCACGTCAAGCGTCACCCGGAGGCGGCGGGAAAGGACTTCACGGCCGCGGTGGAGCTGGGCCAGAAGCGGGCGCTCGCCTGGCGCGCGGTCAACCTAGCGTCGGCGGAAGACCGCGCCGGGGCGGCGGCGGACGCGAAGGCCTTCCTCGCGCAGTTCCCGAACGACTTCGCGAGCGCCGAGGTCAAGGCGCTCCTGGCCGCGGTCGAGCCGCAGTAGCCAGGCGCGGCTGAGCCGCATTCCGGGGGTTGCGGCTCGTGGCTGCGCTGAGAATCCAGAATCCAGAATCAAGAATCAAGGGAGGGGAACCCCGTCCACTTCTGGAAGCGGCTCCCCTATCCAGGCCCACGGAGCGCATTGAGAGGCGGGAGTTTCTATCCTTGGATTTCGGGGACAGGATCCGGGGCGGGGGCAGTCGGCTCGGGTGCCTGGCCATCCTTCGCTGAAGCTTCGGCGGGCAAGGCGGGCGCGGCGTCGATGGCTCCTCGACCCGGCTCGGGGCAAGCCGTGGGATCGGCCGGCGCGGCGGCTGCGGGGGGCGCCGCCGGAGTCTTGGCGTCAACGTCCACGCGCTCGCCGGGGGGGGAGGTCTTCTGGGCCAGCTCGATGCGGATCTCGCCGCGGTCCACGTCCTGCTCGATGAGGATCTGCTGCTCCTTGGCGAGCTGGAGGATGGCGAGGAAGTTGCCGAGGCGCTGGAGCGATCGCTGG
>JAHFOZ010000605.1 GCA_023261405.1 Planctomycetota bacterium | reverse complement strand
GGTGTCGTTGTCCCCGCACTTCGCGGCGTAGCGCCACCCCTTCCCGGGATTCTGCGCGCTCACGAGGAAGTCCACGGCCTTCTGGGCCGGGTCCTTGAGGAGCTGCGCCCCGGTCATGCCGTAGGCCTCCGTAAGGGAGAGGGCGGCGACCGTGTGGTTGTACATGTACTTGGGTGTACGCTCGCCCAGACAGCCCTCGGGGTCCTGGTGGGCGATGAGCCACTGGACGCCCTTCTTCACCACCTCGCCGAACCGCAGCATCCGGCCGGGAGTGACCGGGTCGGGGAATTCGTCGCGCGAGAGGTGGGTGTACCCCGCGCCCAGGAAGGCGAGGATGGAGAGGCCGGTGACGCCGGCGTCGAAGTCCTTCTCGCCGGGCCCGCTGCAGCGGCCGCCGACGCACTGGCCGGAGAAGGAGGCCCCCCAACTCCCGTCCGGGTTCTGATGCCGGGCCAGCCACTTCAGGGCCGCGAGCACGGCGCCCTCCGTGGCGCGCGAGCCACCGCCCCGGGCCACCAGGTTGTCGCGGCCGCCGAAGCGCCCGCCGTAGCGGCCGCTCGTACCGGACCCGCCTCCCACGCCCATGGTGTCGTAGACGCCGGCGCTCTTGCCCTGCTGCCGGCCGCGGAAGCCGTCCGTGCCCCCGCCCTTGATGTAGGAGAGGAAGTCCTTGGAGTCGCCCTTCATCTGCTTGTAGTCTTCCTGGTCGGCCGACTCGTTGTGGTCCGATTCCTTCGCCTCCGGGAAGAAGATGGCGGGCTCTTCGGTCGGCTGCGTCGTGAGGTCATCCTTGGGGATGCCCCTGCGCTCGAAGAGGTCGCGTGGGCGCTCCAGGTTGTCGATCACCGCGCGGGGTCTCTGATCCATCACCACGACGATCTCGCCCTCATCGGCCGCGATGAGACGCTCGACGTAGATCAGCGCCGCGCCCAGGAGCAGCACCACGTGCAGTCCGGCCGAGATGAGCCACCAGGGGGCATTCGATAGCGCGCTCGCTTCCCTCTGGACCACCGGCTCTTCCGGCATGCTTTCCAGGTCCTGTTCATCCACGTTCATGGTCCCCTCCCGAATCTCAATGAAGTCCTGCCACGGGAGTGACTAACGGAGTCCGGCGGAAAAGGTTCGATGGAAAGGGCGGCGCGGCTGAACATTGCGGCCCGCGCGGCGTCGAGTCCATGATGGCAAGGAAGAGGCGCCGGAACCTGCCCCTTATGGCGGGCGGCGCGCTCGTCCTCCTGATCGCCGGCCTCTCCTTCGCGGCCTTCGCGAAGCCGGACGGCGAGGCGGTCCGGGAAGAACTGCGCGGGGAGATCGCCCGCTTCTACACGATGCCGCGCCATGAGCCGGCCCTGCAGTGCGCCCGCCTCACCGAGAAAATCATCGCGAAGTGCCGCGACCTGCCCAAACCCGAGGCCCAACTCCTCCTGGAATCCGCGCTGGCGAAGATGAAGGGCGCCCCGGGCGAATGGAAGCTCCAGGCCGCGCTGTTCGGCGCGCGCTGACGCTTCCGGGCTTGCCCTCCGTAGCTCGGCGCAATCCCATGAACGCGCCGGGCCCCTTATCCCCGTTCCGGGTGACCCCTCTTTAATGGTCCCGGAGACCGGACTCGAACCGGTAACCTACGGCTTATGAAACCGCCGCTCTAACCATTGAGCTACCCCGGGATGACTGGAGCGTTCCGCATCTTAGGGATAGCCCAGCGACCCGTCAAGGACACGCAAGTTCCATCCCGCGGCGCGGCCCCCCGCATCGTATAATCTCCCGGTCCGATTTCCTTGAGGAGGCCCCCCATGCTCCGTCCCTTCGCTGCCGCCGTCGCCCTCGCGATCCTCGCCTCGCCGGCGTTCACGCAGGACGCCGAGAAGGATAAGAAGCTCCAGGAGCAGGTCGACGCGCTCTCCAGGGAGGTCGCGACGACGCTGGGCGTGGAGCTCAAGAAGTCCATCCCTGCCGCCTACCAGTCCAAGGAGGACTTCGGCAAGATGCTCACGGAGCAGCTCGACAAGGAGCTGCCCAAGGAGAAGCGCGACGCGTACACGCTCTTCTACCGGCTCCTCGGCCTCGTGCCCGAGGGTTTCGACTTCGCGAAGACCATCACCGAGACGATGCAGGCCCAGGCCGGCGCCTACTACAACCCGGAGACGAAGAAGATGTACGTCCTCGCGGGCGATCTCAACCCCATGATGCTCGACGGCGTCCTCTTCCACGAACTCGTCCACGCCGTGCAGGACCAGGAGCACGACCTCCACAAGGCCATGAAAGCCCTGGAGAAGGACTCCGATGCCTCCACCGGCTACAAGTTCCTCGTGGAGGGCGAGGCCAGCTATTGGATGCAGATGCGCATGGCCAAAGGGCAGCCCCCGGTCGCCCTCGACATGGCCTTCGGAATGATGAAGAGCACCACCACCAAGTTCATCCTCCAGATGATGGACATGCAGGCCGCCATGATGGGCGAGCAGATGCCTTCCCTCAAGGAGAGCGCCGCCCAGCTCAAGAAAGTCCCCCCGATCCTCATCCGCTCCCTTGTGGACCCCTACCTCCGAGGCATGTACGCGTCCTGGAAACTTCAAAAGGCCCGCCGCAAGGAAGGATTTCGCGCGCTCTTCAAGGAAGGCATGGCCTGGAATACCCGGGACT
>JAHFOZ010000604.1 GCA_023261405.1 Planctomycetota bacterium | reverse complement strand
CTTCGGCACGGGCCACCAGCAACCCGGCCGCCCCACCATGGGCGCGTGGTGCAGCTACGGACTGGGGAATGACAACCGGAACCTGCCGGCGTACGTGGTCCTGAACTCCGGGGGCGGCGGACAGCCGCTGCAGTCGCGTTACTGGGGCAACGGATTTCTTCCCGCGCAGCACGGCGCGGTGCCGTTCCGGGGCGATGGGGATGGAATCCTGTACCTCTCCAACCCCCCGGGAGTGAGCGGCCAGGCGCGCCGGCAGTTCATCGATTCCACCACGGCATTGAACCAGATGGCGCTCGGGACCCTGGGCGACCCCGCGATTGCGGCGCAGATCGAGAACTACGAGCTCGCTTTTCGCATGCAGACCAGCGTGCCGGAATTGATGGACCTGTCCATGGAGTCCAAGGATGTCCTCGACTTCTACGGCGCTACGCCCGGCAGGAGTTCATACGCCAACAACTGTCTCCTCGCTCGCCGCCTTGCTGAACGCGGCGTGCGATTCATCCAGCTCATTCATCGCGATTGGGATCACCACGGCGGCCTGCCCGGCGGGCTTCGCGGGAAGTGCAAGGAGACCGACCAGGCCACCGCCGCCCTCGTGATGGACCTCAAGCAGCGCGGCCTGCTGGAGGACACGCTGGTCATCTGGGGCGGGGAATTCGGGCGCACCGCGTACAGCCAGGGTGCGATCACGCGGGATAATTTCGGCCGCGATCACCATCCGCGCTGCTTCACGATGTGGATGGCCGGCGGCGGCGTCAGGAGAGGCTACATTCACGGCGAGACCGACGACTTCGGCTACAACACCGTGCGCGATCCCGTCCACGTTCACGACTTCCATGCCACGATGATGCACCTGCTCGGCGTCGATCACAAGAAGCTCACCTTCCGGCACGAGGGTCGCGACTATCGCCTGACGGATATCTCCGGCAACGTCGTCAAGGAGTTGATCGCCTGAAGTCCCGCGCCGGCAGGCTGCGGCAGGACGTCCTGGACAGGGCCCCCGGGCTCCTCCCTCCCCCCAGATCTCCCCACCCCGGGTTCGCACGCCTTTGTACCATGAATACACGGCCGCCCACGCAGGAGGCCTCTCTACCTCGGGATAGGAGCTGCGTATGGATGACCTTCGGGGTTGCGCACCGTCTGCCGGACGGAAGATCGGCCGCCGCACGTTCCTCGCGCGGATGTCCTCCACCGCGGTCACGGCCATCCTGGCCCCTGCCGGCGTCCTCGCCCAGGCGGCCCCCGCCCGCCGGAAGAAGATCGCGTTCCTCGGCACCGAGGTGCGCACCCACTCCCACGCGCAGCATTTCCTGGACCGTCTCACGCTGGGCTACGGCTGGCAGGGGGCCTGGCAGGAGCCGCGCGTCGACGTCGCCTCCGTCTATCTGGACCAGTTCCCCGAGGGCGACCTCGGACGCGGCCGCGTCGCGCGGCACGGCCTCAAGCTCTTCGCGAGCATCCCCGAGGCGCTGACGCTCGGCACGGGCAAGCTGGCGGTAGACGGCGTCGTCATCATCGCCGAGCACGGCAAGTACCCGAAGAGCGAGAAAGGGCAGACCCTCTATCCGCGCTACGAGTGGTTCAAGGAATGCGTCAAGGTCTTCGAGGCCAGCGGGCGCGCCGTCCCCGTGTTCAACGACAAGCACCTCTCCACGACCTGGGAGCGCTGCGCCGCGATGGTCGCCGACTCGAAGCGGCTGGACTTCCCCTTCCTCGCGGGATCGTCCCTGCCGGTGACCCGGAGGCTGCCGGCGATCGACCTGCCGCACGGGGCGCCCCTGAGCGAGAGCGTGTGCGTCGCGTACGGCGGCGTCGACAGCTACGACATCCACGCGCTGGAGACCGCCCAGTGCATGTCGGAGCGCCGCAAGGGGGGCGAGGTCGGCATCAGGAGCGTCCACGCGCTCCGCGGCGCGCCGATGTGGGACCTGATGGCGAGGCCGGAGCGTGAAGCGACCCGGCGGCTCATGGTCTCCGCGCTGACGCGCAGCCACAACCTGCCCGTCGAGGGCGGTTACCCCACGGACCGCGTCTCGTTCGACTGGGCCCGCAAGGCCTTCCCCGACGCGCTGGCCTACTTCATCGAGCACCGCGACGGCTTCCGCACCTCGATATTCCTGGTGGCGATCCAGGACTTCAACTATGCCGGCCTGCGCTCCGACACCGGCGAGATCGTCTCCTGCCAGATGTACCTCCCCATGCCGGCGCGCGGCGCCTCCACGGCCGATTTCTTCCACCCCCTGGTGCACCACATCGAGGACATGGTGATCTCGGGAAAGACGCCCTACCCGGTCGAACGGACCCTGCTGACCTCCGGCATGACGCTCGCCGCCGTCGAATCGCTCCACCGCGGGCAGGTCCCCGTGGATACCCCGGAGATGCAGGTCCGCTACGAGGTCGGCGCCGCATCGACCTTCTGGAGGGATTGATCCGCGGCGGCGGCCTGCTCCCCCTTCCGGCCGATCAGTTCGATGTTGTCCCCCAGCCCGAGGCGGTGCACGAGCGACCGCAGGAACCGCGTCAGGACGGAGGATCGGAAGACGCGGCGGGCCGACGTCGCCGCGGCGGGCGAGGGCCCCGCCGCGACGGCCGGGCTCCCGCCGTACACGCGGTGCACCACGTGAAGGCCGTTCTCCCGGAAGA
>JAHFOZ010000196.1:1891-9147 GCA_023261405.1 Planctomycetota bacterium | reverse complement strand
GGCGGCCCTTCGCGGTCGAGATCAAGACGCCCTCGCGCTCCGTCGCGATCCCGCTGACCGGGCTGCCCTCGAAGAGACGCGCCCCCCGGCGCTCGGCGGCCCCGGCGAGCCCGCGCACGAAGCGGGCGGGATGGATCTCGCCGTCGTCGGGATTGAAATGGCCACCCTTGATGCCGGAGCCGGGGAAGAGCCGGTGGGCGGCGACATCGTCGAGCAGCTCGCCGCGGAAGCCGTCCTCGGCCAGCATCCGGACGCTGCGCCGGTGGGCGTCGAACTCGTTGTCCGAGAGGGCGAGGGTGTAGCTTCCGTTGCGGGCGTAGAGGCAGTCGATCTTCTCCTCCTCGATGAGGCGCCGGATGAGCGCGTGGTTCTCAAGGGAGATCAACCAGAGGAGCTTCGCGCGGTCGCGGCCGTGGGCCTTGACGGCGATCGAGTAGGTGTGGGCGACGCCGGCGAGGAGGAACCCGGCGTTCCGTCCGGTGGCGCCCGAGGCGACGGTCCCGCGCTCCACGAGGGCCACGCTGTGCCCCTTCCCGGCCAGGAAATAGGCGGCGGCGACCCCGGTGATCCCCCCGCCAAGGATGGCGATGTCGACGCTGAGGTCTCCCTCGAGCGGCGGCCTGCGACTATACGGTCCGTCCAGCCAGTAGGGGGTGTCCATGGAGGACATCATAGCAGCCATAAAACGGACGGAGTGTCTTGTCACCGACCCAGGGTCAGGATTTCAATGCCCGGAGGGCCAGATCGGGCTTGAGGACGCGGAAGATGGCGGTGGATTGGCCTGCGCCGGAACTCGAGGCATAGGAATAGAGGATGTTGATGCCCGCCTTGGAGAGTTTCTCGGCCAGTCGGGCCCCCATGCCGCGGCCGGCGGCCCCGCTGATCGCCACGACCGGCGCGGAGGTCACCGTGTAGCCGGCTTTCTGGAGCGCTGCCAGGGCGCGGTCGGAGGTGTCGGGGACGATCAGGATCTCGGCGCCCGGGGAAGTGCCGTGGGCGTAGCCGCAGAAGGCGATCACGTTGGCCCCGGCCTGGGCGGCCAGCCCGAGCACCCGGGCGAGCTCTCCGGTCTGGTCCTGGACCTCCACCGCCAGCTCGGTCAGTTTCCTCGCGCTCATGGCCGCACCCCCAGAATAGATCCCCTGATCGAGGATATCCCGCGCCCGGGCATCGTCAAGCGGATTTTGATCCGGCCCGGGAAGTTCAATTGTGATTGTGAGCCATGCATTTTACTTGCAGAACGGCGTCCCCCGGTTTCATAATCGGCCCCGGTCATTAAGGAGGGAAAAGCCATGTCACCCCGTCCGCCCGGAGGGAGCTCGCTCTCCTCCTCATCGAATAAGAAGCCGCCGCCGTCCTCCTCCTCGTCCTCGACGACGCCCCCGCCGGGCTCCTCGAGCAGCTCGTCCAGTTCGTCCTCCAGCTCCTCCTCCGGCCCCTGATCCGGGGGGACGGGGCGTGCGGAAGCTCATCCTCCGGAACTTCCTGTCCCCGGGGGACATCGTCATGCTCACCGCCGCGGTGCGCGACCTCCACCGGCAGCATCCGGGGAAATTTCTGACGGACGTGCGGACCCCCTGCCCGCAGCTCTGGGAGGGCAACCCCTGCATCACCCCGCTCGACGAAGAAGCCCCCGATGTCGAGGCGATCGACTGCCACTACCCCCTCGTCCACGAGAGCAACCACACGCCCCACCATTTCATCCACGGCTTCGCGCAGTTCCTCGGCGCCCACCTCGGCGTCGACATCCGCCCCTCCGAATTCAAGGGCGACCTCCATGTTTCGGACCTCGAGAAGTCCTGGTTCTCCCAGGTCCGGGAGATCGCGGGCGAGGACGTCCCGTTCTGGATCGTGGTCTCCGGCGGGAAGTACGATTTCACCTGCAAGTGGTGGGACCCGGCGCGCTGGCAGCAGGTCGTGGACCGCTTCCGCGACCGCATCCTCTTCGTCCAGGTGGGGGAGGAGGGCCACCCCCACCCGCCTCTCGAGGGCACGATCAACCTCCTGGGGAAGACCGACCTCCGGCAGCTCGTGCGCCTCGTCTACCACGCCCAGGGGGTGCTGACCCCGGTGAGCCTCCTCATGCACCTCGCCGCCGCCGTGGAGATGAAGGGCGGCCGGCCCAAGAACCGGCCCTGCGTGGTGGTGGCGGGCGGCCGTGAGCCCCCGCATTGGGAGGCCTACCCGCACCACCAGTTCATCCACACCAACGGCGCGCTCCTCTGCTGCGACGACGGCGGCTGCTGGAAGTCGCGCGTGGTCGCGCTGGGCGACGGCGCGGAGTCCGACAAACCCGAGAACCTCTGCGTGGACGTCGTGGGCGGCCTCCCACGCTGCATGGACATGATCCCCGCCGCCGAGGTGGTCCGCCGCATCGAACTTTACTTCCAGGGCGGCGCGATCCGGTATCTCACGCCCCACGAGCGCGACCTCGCCCGCTCCGCGA
Organism: Planctomycetota bacterium; assembly: GCA_023261405.1. Lineage (GTDB taxonomy): Bacteria > Planctomycetota > MHYJ01 > MHYJ01 > JACPRB01 > JACQFK01. The sequence goes on along the minus strand of JAHFOZ010000196.1, from coordinate 6,701 downwards.
TCCTCGCCTCCAGGCCATCGGCGGATAATTCGGTTGCCGCCCCCCGGGCCATGGGCTAACATCCCCCGGAGACCGGGGGAGTGTCGAGGGAACAAGGGGCGATGAGCCAGGATCACCTCCACATCCGCCTCGGTCAGCTCGCCGTCGAGCGACGGCTGATCACCGAGGAGCGCCTTCGGGAAGGCCTGGACGAGCAGGCCCGCGAGGTCGCCGCGGGCGCCGTGCCCACCCCCCTCGGCCGCATCCTGCTCGCCAAGGGCTACCTGAGCGAACTCCAGCTCACTTCCCTCCTGGCTTCGCTCAATGCAGGCCCTGAGGGCGACACCACCGTCACCGAGATCCCGAGCTCGGCCTCCTTCGAGGGCGCGGAGAAAACGAGCACCGTCTTCAAGACCCAGCCCTTCGGAAAATACACCCTGCTCAAGCGCCTGGGCCGCGGCGGCATGGGCATCGTCTTCGAGGGCCTCGACCCCATCCTCAACCGCCGCGTTGCCATCAAGACCATGATCCCGACCCCGAATGCCAGCCCCGAGGACGCCGCGCGCGAGGAGGAGCGCTTCCTCCGCGAGGCCCAGCTCGCCGCCGGCCTCTCCAAGCATCCCCACATCGTCAGCGTCTACGAGGCCGGGATCATCGACGGCAAGCCCTTCCTGGCCATGGAGTTCGTGGAAGCCGTCCAGTTCCAGGAGTGGCGCCGCAACCGGTCTGTCTCCATCCCGCAGCAGCTCCGGCTCCTCCGCGACGTCGCGCTCGCCGTCCACCACGCCCACGAGAACGGCGTGGTCCATCGCGATCTCAAGCCCGCCAACGTGCTCGTGGATCCCAAGGACACGCCGCGCATCACCGACTTCGGCCTCGCCAAGTCCCGCGGCCGGGACCTCACCGGCTCCATCACCGACGCCGGCGTCGCCATCGGCACCCCCGCCTACATGAGCCCCGAGCAGGCCCAGGGGCTCAAGACCGTGGACCGGCGCTCGGACGTCTACTCGCTCGGCGTCATGCTCTACGAGATCCTCACCGACCGCGTCCCTTTCAGCGCCGAGACGGGGATCCAGATGCTCATCAAGATCATCGAGCATCCGATCCCGCCGCCCTCCACCGTGGTCCCGGTGGCCGACCATCCCGCGCACGACAAGGCGCTCGAGGCCATCTGCATGAAGGCGCTCGCCAAGGATCCCGTCCAGCGATACCAGACCGCCCAGGATCTCGCCGACGATCTCCACCGCTGGCTCGGAGGCGACGAACCCGATGCCCCGCTCCTCAGGCCGTCCGCCGCCGTCCGCGCCCGCCGCGCGGGGAAGCTCGCGGCGATCATGGCGTCGCTCCTGGTCCTCGGCCTCGCCGCGTGGGCCCTCTTCCGTCCCCGGCCCTTCGACCCCGGGCCCGTCGCCGTGCTCGACCACGCCGACAACGTCAACTCCATCTCCTTCACGCGGAAGGGCGACCTCCTGGCCGTCGGGTCCGCCGACGGCACCGTCGCGCTCTGGAATCCCGCGACCTGGAAGTCCGTCGCCAGGCTCGAGGACCAGGTCGGCAAGGTCGAAGGGGTCGCGTTCTCCCCCGACGGGAAGCTCCTGGCCGTCGTGACCGAGGACCCCGGCGATGCCCGGGAATCGCCCGGCGACGTGGTGCTCTACGACGTCGCCGCCCGTAAGGTCCGGGCGAAGCTCCAGGGGCACCGCGCGGCGGTGAACGCCCTGGCGTTCACCCCGGACGGCGCGCGGCTCTTCACCGGGGACCAGAAGGGCGAACTCCGCCGCTGGGACGTGGCGAAGGGGACCGAAGTGCTGCCCCCCTTGCATGCGCACGAATATGCCATCCGGGGCCTCGCGTTCCCGTCGGACGGCCGGCTCTTCGTCACCGGGAGCCACGACTACACGGTGAAGATCTGGGATACGGCGGGGCCCTCGTTGCGGAAGACCTGCCAGGGCCATACCGCGGGCGTCTGGGGCGTGGCGGTCGCGCCCGACGGCGCGCTCGCTGCCAGCGCCGCTTCCGACAACTCGGTCCGCCTCTGGGACACGGGCTCCGGCCTCGAGAAACGGATCCTTCGTGCCCACACCGATGCGGTCCAGGCGGTGGCCTTCTCCCCGGACGGCCGCCGGCTGGCCTCCGCGAGCCGCGACCACACCGTCGCACTCTGGGACGTGTCGACCGGCCTGCCCGTCCACACCTACTCCGGGCACAGCAACTCGGTCTGGTGCGTGACCTTCTCCCCGGACGGCCGGCTTATCGCCTCGGGCGGAATGGATCACACCGTGCGCTTGTGGCGGGTCCCTCCGTGAGAGTTCACCGCGGAGGAAACGGAGACAACGGAGACGACAGAAGAAACGGAGTAGCGCGCAGCCGGGCTGCGCTTGCGAACTCCCAAGAGTCGTCTTTGAGTCCTCTGCGGTGAGGCCGCTCAGGGTGCGGCCATCCACTTCCGCCAGAACTTCCGGGCCTCGTCGTGGGACACGAGGCGGATGCGATCGTCCTCGAGGATGAAATCGATATCGGTGCGCAGGAGTTCCTCGAGATAAGGGAGGGCGCGGCACCCGGGGTTCCATGAGTTGTCGGTGATCGTGTAACGGGAGAGCCATCGGACGTCGCTCCACGGACCCGGTGGCGGGAGCTCCAGCGCGAGACCGGCCGCGCGTGCGCCGCGGTCAAGCAGCTCGCGGGTCGTGCCCCGCGTCTCCGAAGGGGCGGGCGCCCCCGCCAGGAGCTTCCAGACCTCCGGCTTGCGGAGCGCGTTGAGGGGGCCGAGCTGGTCGGAGTCCAGCAGGCGGGAGCCGGCCCGGCGCGACCCCTGGGCGCAGAGAAGCCGCCCCGCGGCGAGACGCACGTCCGAATTGAAGTCCTCGAGCATTGCCGAGAGGCGGTCGTCCGCTTCGACGCCCAGCATGTCGAGCGCCAGGAGCGCACCCTCGCGCGTGGAGGGACTGCTGTCCCCGAGCAATTCCCGGATCTTCGGGGCCTCCTCCGCTGCCCCCAGCGCGGCGAGGATCCGCGCCGCGAATCCCCTCGTCCAACCGTCCGGGTCCTTCAGCCGGCGCGTCACGGCAGCAATGGCCCCCGGCGGATTCAGTTGAAAGACGGAGTAGAGGATGCGGACGCGTGCGTCGGAGTCCGGGTCCTCGAGGAGCGCCAGGATCGCCGCGGCCGACTCGCGGTCCTCCAGGGCAGCCAGCGCCAGCGCGGCGCTCGCGCGGACCAGGCGGAACCGGTCGCGGAGGAGCGGACGCATCGCGGCGACGTGGTCCCGCGCCGGGAGTTTTCCGAGCAGGTCGAGCGAGCGGGAGCGTACCAGGCTGGAAGGGTGAGCGAGGAGTTTGAGCAGGTCGGGGACCAGTTCCGGGAGGGCGAGGGCGTCGAGGTCCTCCGTTTGTTGGACCACGATCTCGGGCAGCCGGTCGCGGAGGAGCCGGGTGATCTCGGCGCCGTCCTCCCGGGGCCGGAGGGGACCGAGCGCCCGGAGCGCCTGGGCGCGGACCGAGGGGTGCCGGTCTTCGAGCGCCCTGACGAGCTTCGGGATCTCGCCCCGGGCGCCCAGCTCGCCGAGCGCGGCCGCCGCCGCCTCCCGCAGCCTCGGGTCGGAGTGCCCGAGCAATCGCGCGACGGGGCCGGCCGCCTCGGGGCCTGAGAGCGGCGGGAGAACCTGGAGGGCCGAGAGGACGCGCTCTTCGTCCTCGTGGTCCAGCAGGGCGATCAGGGTCGGAGCCGCCTCGCGGACTCCCAGGTTAACGAGCACCCGGCCGATCTCGTCGCGTCCGTCCTTCTCTCCGTCGGCGAACATGCGGAGGACGCGCGGGCGTGCTTCGGTGAAGCCCAGCTGGAGGAGGGCGGGCCCGGCCATATTCCTCGAGTCCTCGTGGTCCAGCAGGGACATGAGGCGGGGGGCCGCTTCGCGTACGCCAGCATTCCCCAAGGCCTGCATTGCGGCGTCGACCACGGAGTCGTCCTCGTCGTCGAGGGCGGCGATGAGTCGCGGGGCCGCGGCGGGTCCCTCGAGGTCGGCGAGCGCCGCAAGCGCGGCGCACCGCACGCCAGGGTCAGGGTCTTTGAGCAGGGGGGAGAGTTTCTTGGAGCCGTCGGGCAGGGCGAGCGTGGCGGTCCAGGTGGCGGCCAGCGAGCGGAGATTGGGCTCCTTGTCCCCGAGGGTCCGAAGCACGTGGGGGGCCGCCTCGGCCGGGCCGGAGGTGACGAGGATCTCGAACGCCAATTTCCGGATGTCCAGGACCGGGTCGTCCAGCAGCTTCGGGAGGTCGGGACACGCCGCGGGGGGCAGGGCTTTCTGCAGCAGGTAGAGGAGCTGCGAGCGGCTCTCGGTGTCGGGGGCCTGGAGTTCCCTGAAGAGCACGGCGAGCGCCTTCCTTTCGTTCCGGGCCAGGATCTCCTCCGCGAGCGGCATTCGAAGTTCGGGGTCCTCCGCCTCCAGTCGCGCGAGCAGCTCCGCGGTACCGGGGCCGTCCGGGCGCCCGCTCAGCGCGTCCAGCGCCGCGCGCCGGACATTGACGTCCTCGTCGGCCAGGAGACGCACGAAGGCGGGGAGAGCCTCGATGGCCTCGAGTCGGGCGAGGGCATGGATGGCGCCCGCCCGGACCAGCGCCTCCTTGTCGTTGAGGAGCTTCAGGATCGCGGGGATGGCCGGGCGGTCCTCGAGGGCGGTCAGGGCCGCGGCCGCCGCGACGCGGACCTGGGCCTCGCCGTCCTCGAGGGCGGCGCGGACCCCGGGGAGGGCCTCCACGGCCTCCAGGGTTCCGATCGTGCCGAGCGCGGCCGCCCGCACCTCGGGGCTGGGATCCTTGAGGAGCGGGAGGGCGGCGGG